>NZ_RZRY01000191.1:0-9646 GCF_003998035.1 Mesorhizobium sp. M2A.F.Ca.ET.039.01.1.1
GTCACGGAATGGATTCTATGGTCTGCGCGCGTCGCTTCGCTCCTTGCTCCGCCATAGAATGACGACGCGAGAGGCGTTTCGCTCCATCACGAAGGCAGGCGATACGGTCGTCGCCGCGCGGTGAAATTCAGGTCAGGCCGAGTCGAAAATGGCGGATCCCGAGAACCGGAGCGGAGCGTACTTGAAAGTACGTGAGCACCGGAAGCGCAGGGAGCCGGCATTTGCAGGCCGGCCTCACCTGAATTCTAGTTCACCTCAAAACCCAGCTTCTGCCGCAGCCTCAGCATCCGCTGGTCGGGTATCCTGAGGCTCTGCTCGCCGCCTTGCGCGACACGGTTCAGCATGCTGAGCAGGTCGTCACGCTCATGCGGGTCGAGACGGCCGCGCAGGAACGGCGCCAGCTTGTCGATGACGATCGTCGTGTCGTCGACCTGCGCTGCAGCCCATTTTGCGTAGACGACCGCCTCGTCGGTCTTCTTCGGGCTTTCCGCGATCTGCGAGATGACGTCCCGGATGACAGCCTCGCGCTTCGGCAGCACCGGCCCTTGCTCGGCAACGATCGCGGTGATCAGCGTCGCGGCCGCCACCACCGGATCGTCGATCGCCGTCAGCGGCGAGAGCGCGGCCTGGTTGCGCAGCTTCTTGCGGCGCAGGTTGCCCTGGACGCGCCCGACGACGTCGGCGACCTCACGCGCGGCGTCGCTCATATATTTCAGCCGGTACCACCAGATGGCGGCCGCTCCGAGCAGGCCAAGTATCGCGATAAGAATAGGCATGCCGAATTCCCCCGAAATCGCGGCCACGATAAGAGAGATGCGGCGTTGCTTCAACACGCAACGGTTGCGTCCGTGAAGAAACCCTGAAGATGTTTCCCGCGTGAGACGGCCGCAACGCGCCATGCCCGGCCTGACCGGCGCCTATGACCCCGGTATGTTGTAGATCGCCCTGACCTCGACCGTGCCGAGCTCGGCCAGCGGAATGCGCTCCGCGATCTTCAGCGCCTCGGCAAGGTCGGCCGCCTCGACCATGACGAAGCCGAGCAGCTGCTCCTTGGTCTCGGCGAACGGCCCGTCGGTCACCAGTACCTTGCCCTTGCGCCGCCTCAGCGACTTCGAGGTCTTCACCGATTGCAGGGCCTGTGCGATGACCAACCTGCCTTGCCTGTCGAGGTCCCTGTCATAGGCAAGCGAGTCGGCATCGAGCCTGGCCGCCCGTTCCGGGGTGAGCGCGTAAAGGTCCTTCTCCTCGCCATAGACCAGCAGGACATATTTCATTTCGAGCTCCCTTCGATGGCCACGTTGTAAGAGGCAAAGGCGGCGGTGTCAGTTTTGTTTGCCGTGGCCACGTGGTCGAGCAGGCACGCCGCCACGCCGACAATAGCGATGGCCGCAAGCAGTCGACCGAAACCGGGCGCCGGCGGATCCAGCCAGAACTCCTCCGCTCGCCGGGCATTTCGCTCCGGCTTCCCCCAGATCGCAACAAACAGATTGTCCATCTCAAATCTCCATCGGCCGCGAGTGGCCGCCCGCAGGACGGTCGGGCCGATGGCAAGTCGACATTCTTGCGCGCATTTTTTTGAGATTTTTCGGTCTGCCCACCACACGGGCGGAAAGCGCGTCGATTCCGGTGAGGCGGCCTCACCCGAATCTCGACGCGCCGGAGGATGGCCTTCCGCCGCGCCCGCGCTATAGTCCAGGAGAACGCCGGCGGCCGCCGGCGCAACCCCGACAGACCAGGAGGACTCCATGGATCGCACCGCAAACGCCGTCTGGAAAGGCAATCTGACGGAAGGCCAGGGCACGCTCGACACGCAGAGCGGGACCTTGAAGGGCACGCCCTATTCCTTCAAGGCGCGCTTCCAGGACGAGAGCGGCAAATCCGGCACCAATCCGGAAGAGCTGATCGCGGCGGCGCATGCGGGCTGCTACGCCATGCAGCTGTCGCATTTCCTGGCCGAGAACGGCACGCCGGCCGCAGAGCTCGACGCCAAGGCGGTGGTGACGCTGGTTCCCGGCACCGGCATCACCGGCAGCGCCATCACCCTGGTCGGCAAGGTGCCCGGCATCGACGCGGCGAAGTTCAAGGAACTGGCCGAGAAGGCCAAGGCGGAGTGCCCGGTGTCGAAAGCGCTGGGGGCAATCAAGGTGTCGCTGGACGCAAGGTTGGGGTGAGGCAGATTTGCGCGGGGTGGTGATCCTTCGCCCCCCTCTCTGCCCTGCCGGGCATCTCCCCCTCAAGGGGGGAGATTGGCAGCTTCGCCGTTGGCGCTCAGCTTGCGGCGTTGGAGATTGGCGAAACCCGCCGTGACATCTGATCTCCCCCCTTGAGGGGGAGATGTCCGGCAGGACAGAGAGGGGGGCTCCGCGCCAACGCTTCTGAAGCTACCCGCCCAGCGCCTCGATCTTCGCTCGAAGCGCCGCGACCTCCTCCTCCAGCGCCTTGACCCGCGCCTCGAGGTCGGAGTCCGCCGACGCCGCCGGCTGCCACGGCGCCGCGACGGCCGCCGCATCCACCGGTCCGCTGAGCAAATGAACGTAGCGCTCCTCGCGCTGGCCGGGCGCGCGTTCGAGCAGCTGGATCAGTGGCGGCCTCCGCCCGATCATCAGGTCGAGATTGTCGCGCAGCTCCTCGATCGAGGCGAAATGCGCCATCCGCTCGGAGCGCGCCAGCAGCTCATGCGCCGTCTGCGCGCCGCGCAGCAGCAAGAGCCCGATCACCGCGATCTGCGGCGTGGTCAGCGAAAAGCGCTGCGCCATCAGATGCTCGTAGCGCTCGACCCGCGAGGCGAAGGCCTGGCGCACCAGCCCTTTCTGCTCGAGCGTGCTCAGCGCCCGCCGGATCTCGGTCAGCTCCAGCGCCATGACAGGCTCGCGCGCCGTCTTCTGGTTGGCGGCGGCGTGCGCCCCGTTGAGCGTCAGCGGATAGACGTCCGGCGTCAGCTCCTTCTTCTCGATCAGCGAGCCCAGCACGCGCGCTTCGACGGCGGAAAGGACGGGGAGATCGGTCATTGGCTGCAATCCTTTCTAGCGCTGGCGGGACAGCGCCCCCCTCTGTCATGCCGGACATCTCCCCCACAAGGGGGGAGATCAGCAGCTTCGTCAACAGCGCTCACTCTTCGACGACGGCGATTGGCGAAAGCCGCGATGACAGCCAATCTCCCCACCCGTGGGGGAGATGTCCGGTAGGACAGAGGGGGGGCGCGAAGGATCGCTGCTTGCGAGATTGTCGCGAACGAAGAGGCGAAGCCTAAACCCTTCGCTCCACCATCATCTTCTTGATCTCCGCGATCGCTTTCGCAGGGTTCAAGCCCTTCGGGCAGGTCTGCGCGCAGTTCATGATGGTGTGGCAGCGATAGAGCCGGAACGGGTCTTCGAGATTGTCGAGCCGCTCGCCCGTCGCCTCATCTCGGCTGTCGATCAGCCAGCGATAGGCCTGCAGCAGCGTCGCCGGACCGAGATAGCGGTCGCCGTTCCACCAGTAGCTCGGGCACGACGTCGAGCAGCAGGCGCACAGGATGCACTCGTAGAGCCCGTCGAGCTTCTCGCGATCCTCATGGCTCTGCAGCCATTCCTTGGCCGGCGTCGGCGAGACCGTCTTCAGCCACGGCTCGATCGAGGCGTGCTGGGCGTAGAAATTGGTGAGGTCGGGCACCAGGTCCTTGATCACCGGCATATGCGGCAGCGGGTAGATCTTCACCGCGCCGGAAATGTCGTCGGCGCCCTTGGTGCAGGCGAGCGTGTTGGAGCCGTCGATATTCATGGCGCAGGAGCCGCAAATGCCTTCGCGGCAGGAGCGGCGCAGCGTCAGCGTCGGGTCGATCTTGTTCTTGATCCACAGCAGCGCGTCCAGCACCATCGGCCCGCAATCGTCCATGTCGACGAAATAGGTGTCCATGCGCGGGTTTCCGCCATCGTCCGGCGACCAGCGGTAGATGCGGTATTCGCGCAGGTTGGTGGCGCCCTCCGGCTTCGGCCAGGTCTTGCCCTGCTGGACCTTGGAATTCTTGGGAAGCGTGAGTTCGACCATTACCTGCGGTCCTTTCGGATGACGAGCTTCAGCCCGGACCAGATTTCGTTGACGGCGGCGACCTTGACGTCGACCAGGTCGCGCTTCAGCGCCTCCGACCGGATCACGTCCTCGGTGACGTCGGTCGGCACTTTCGATGCCTTCTTCGGCCAAGAGACCCAGACCATGCCGTCGCGCTTGATCGCCGTCTCGATGCCGGGCAAGCCGTCCTCGATCTCGGCCCGCTGCCCGGTGAAGGCGTGCACGGCGTCGTATTTCCGGTTGCCCGAGATCGCCGACCACCTTGGCAGCCGATCGACCTCGGCAAACTTTACTGCCTCGGCCAAATCATCGAGCTCCGGCGGCAGCGCGATGAAGGCGGCGACCATGCCGTCCTTCAGGCCGAGCTTGGCCGGAAGGGGCGTGCCGGAATATCCCGCGGCCGCCAATGCCATCGTCAATACACCCTGGCCTTCGGCGCGATCTTGGCCGGGTTGATGCCGCCGTCCTTTTCCGCCAGCAGCGTCTCGGTATGCACCGGCCGGTACGTGAGCGTCACCGTGCCGTCCTCGCCGACATGGGCCAGCGTGTGCTTGCGCCAGTTGGCGTCGTCGCGGGCCGAGAAATCCTCCCGCGCATGCGCGCCGCGGCTCTCCTTGCGCGCCGCGGCGCCATAGACCGTGGTGATGGCGTTGGTCATCAGGTTTTCCAGCTCCAGCGTCTCGACGAGGTCGGAATTCCAGATCATCGAGCGGTCGGTGACCTTGATGTCCTTGAGCTCGCTCCAGATCTCGGAAACGCGCTTGCAGCCATTGTCGAGCGATTCCTGCGTGCGGAAAACCGCCGCGTCTTCCTGCATCGCCCGCTGCATCTTTTCCCGCAAGCTTGCCGTCGGCGTCGAGCCGTTGGCATGACGCAGCCTGTCGAAGCGGTCCATGATTTTCTCGACCGAGGCCGCGTTGGGCGCAGGGATGGGCGAATTGCGGTCGATCACCTCGCCGGCGCGAATGGCCGCGGCACGGCCGAAGACGACAAGATCAATCAGCGAGTTGGAGCCCAGCCGGTTGGCGCCGTGCACAGACGCGCACGCTGCCTCGCCCACCGCCATCAGACCGGGCAGCACGCGGTCGGGATTCTCGGCCGTCGGGTCGAGCACCTCGCCCCAATAATTGGTCGGCACGCCGCCCATATTATAGTGCACCGTCGGCAGCACCGGGATCGGCTCCTTGGTCAGGTCGACGCCGGCGAAGATCTTCGCCGATTCCGAAATGCCCGGCAGCCGCTCATGCAGCACCGCCGGGTCGAGATGGTCGAGATGCAGGAAGATGTGATCCTTCTTCGGCCCGACGCCGCGGCCTTCGCGGATCTCCATCGTCATGCAGCGCGAGACCACATCGCGCGAGGCGAGGTCCTTGGCGGACGGCGCATAGCGCTCCATGAAGCGCTCGCCCTCGGAATTGACCAGATAGCCGCCCTCGCCGCGCGCGCCTTCGGTGATCAGGCAGCCGGCGCCGTAGATGCCGGTCGGATGGAACTGCACGAACTCCATGTCCTGCAGCGCGAGCCCGGCTCGAGCCGCCATGCCACCGCCATCGCCGGTGCAGGTATGCGCCGAGGTGGCGGAGAAATAGGCGCGGCCGTAGCCGCCGGTCGCCAGCACCACCATCTTGGCCGAGAAGCGGTGGATGGTGCCGTCATCGAGATTCCAGGCCACCACGCCGGTGCAGGTGCCGTCCGGCTCGGTGATCAGGTCGAGCGCGAAATATTCGATGAAGAACTGCGCGTTGTTCTTCAGCGACTGGCCGTAGAGCGTGTGCAGCATGGCATGGCCGGTGCGGTCGGCCGCCGCGCAGGTGCGCTGCACCGGCGGGCCATCGCCGAAATTCATCATCATGCCGCCGAACGGCCGCTGGTAGATCTTGCCCTCTTCCGTGCGCGAGAACGGCACGCCGTAATGCTCGAGCTCGTAGACCGCCGCGGGCGCCTCGCGCACCATATATTCCTGCGCATCGATATCGCCCAGCCAGTCCGAGCCCTTGACGGTGTCGAAGAGGTGCCACTGCCAGTTGTCGGGGCCCATATTGGCGAGCGAGGCGGCGATGCCGCCTTGCGCGGCGACCGTGTGCGAGCGGGTCGGGAACACCTTGGTGATGCAGGCGGTGCGCAGCCCCTGCTCGGCCATGCCGAGCGTGGCGCGCAGGCCGGCGCCGCCGGCGCCGACGATCACCACGTCGAATTTGTGATCGACAAAAGTGTAGGCGGAAGCCGTGCCGGCTGTATTTGCGTTGGCCAAGACGTCAGCCTCCGAATGCGAGTTTGAGCAGGGCAAACAGCGAAGCGACGCCGACTGCCACGCAGAAGAAGGTGTTGAGCGCGATCAGCGCCAGCTTCATGCCTTCGCCATGGACATAATCCTCGATGATCACCTGCATGCCGATGCGCATGTGATAAAGCGGCGAGATCAGCACCAAGCCGAACATGACCACCACAAACGGGTTCGCGAGCGCGGCCCGCACCTCCGCGTAGCCGTGGCCGTTGATCGCGATCAGGAAGCCGACGAAGAACAGGACCAAAGGAATGTTGGCGATGGCGGTCAGCCGCTGCCGCCAGAAATGCCCGGTGCCTTCGCGGGCCGAGCCGAGGCCGCGGACCCTCGCCAGCGGCGTCCGCATGTCCGAATTGTGCGCGTTCATCAAAAAGCCCCCCTTGCCGCATAGCCCGCTATCCAGATCAGGAGCGTCAGCACGATCGAGCCGGCGAGCGTCGCCCAGGCGATCTTCGAGGCGGTGTGTTTTTCGAGCCCGGCGCCGGTATCCCAGATGAGGTGGCGCAGCCCGCCCAGCATGTGGTGCATCAGCGCCCAGGTATAACCGAACAGAACCAGCCGGCCGAGCCAGGAGCCGAATGCCCAGTCGACCCAGTCGAAGGCGGCCTGCGAGCTCGCGGCGGCGATCAGCCACGCCGCCACCAGCAGCGTGCCGAAATAAAGCGCGCCGCCGGTGATGCGATGGATGATCGACATCGTCATCGTGATCGGCGGCCGGTAGATCGTCAGATGCGGCGAGAGCGGCCGTTCACGTCTGGCAACTGCGCGGGTGGCTGGTGATTTGCTCATGGCTGCCCCAGTTCGGCGTCCTGGATGCCGCTACCGAGGAGCAGCGTTTTCCGCCCTCATATATGGCTCCGGACAGGCGGTTTCTAATGCTCTTTTTGCACCGCGTCAAAGCCGGAAAATCGTTTTGGAAACATCATTTAGTCTGACAAACCGGTGGTCGCGCGCTTCAATCGATTAGCGGCTGTTTAGAAGCCGGCGCATGGTCTCGTTGCAGTGCAGCAAAGAGCGCTATCTCCGACAGGTCTGCGGGGTGGATCCCCTCTTCATCACCAGCGCCTCGCGGCCGTCGATCACGATTGCGTCATGCGTCGCCGCCTCCTGGTAGCGGCTGCTCTGGTTGGCGGGCGAGGCCACGAATTCCTCGGTCGAGCCATCCGGGCGAGCCACGCGCAAAGACGAGCCGAGATTCTGGATGGTGATCATGCCGCCATTGCCGCATCTGTAGGTGGCTGTGCCGATGCCGGATCGCGGCACGGTGAGGTCGGTGATGATCTTGGTTGCCTGGGGTGCGGACGTTTTGGGCGCAGTGGCTCCCTGCGGCATTTGAGATGCCGGCGGCGCTGGAGGCGTCGCGGATGCGGCGGACTGCTGTGCCAGCGCAGGCGCGGCCACCGGGGCCGCCGCATTGGCCGCCTTCGGCACGCCGTCCTGCGGCACGCAGGCCGCGGCTGCGAGAAGCAGCGGGATGGTGATCGACACCCGAACCGTGTGGCCAAAGCTCATGCGCTGCCCTTTCGTGCGCGGCACGCTACAGCAATTCCAGGAAAAGTGTGAAACGGTTTTCCGTCCGGAATTGCGTCAAAACAAAGAGATAGAGTGGTTTGTCGTTTCCGTTAAACGGCGAACCGCTCTAGCCACGCGAGGCATCAAGATCAAGTTCACCCAGAGTGAGCCGGCTGCATGCCCGCCCGACGGCGGGCAAGAAACCGGCCCTCGAAATTAACCATGCTCCTTAAGAACCGGTGCCGAAAGCCCCCTGCCTCTTAACAAAGGTTAAGAAAGGGTTAATTTCCGATTCGGACCGGAATCCAGGCGCGATCCGTCGCGCCATCAAGGGAGAGCGACATGCGTTCGAATTCAGTGCGGGCTAGCCTTGCCGCAACAGTGCTGGCGGGATTGGTCTTGGCGATCGCCGCGCCGGCCGAAGCCGGCTTGCGCCATCGCGACCGCGTCTATGCCGATTCCTTCGGCAATCTCGTCATCGACAGCGCCGCCGGCTACAAGCGCATCATCGTCGGCAAGGGCAAGCTTGCCGCGAAGCTTTCCGAATTCACCAGCGCCGGTCAGCCCGATGTCGTCTATGACGACGCGGACGAGCCCGGCTGCTACCAGCCGCCGGTGCTGGTCAAGGGCCGATCTTATATGTACGGGCTTTCCGACGGCGAGATGCCCAACCTCAGCCCTTGCCGTTGAAGATCGTCGGCGTTTGGCGTCGCCTGAGCGCGCCTGACACGCGCACGCAGTCGCGGCCGGCATTCTTGGCGTCGTAGAGCGCGGCGTCGGCGCGCCGCAGAAGATCGGCAAACCCTTCGTCGGCGGCCAGCTCCGCCACGCCGAAGCTTGCGCTGCAGCGATGGTCGGCGGGGAGGCCCTCGATCGGCAAGGCTCCGAATGCGTTGCGCGCGCCTTCGGCAAACAGCCGCGCCGCCGCAAGATTGGTGCCCGGCAGGATGATGGCGAACTCCTCGCCGCCGATACGGCCGGCGACATGGTGCTCGGCCGCGGCCTCGCGCAGGAAGCCGGCGAATGTCTCGATGACGCGGTCGCCGCAGGCATGGCCATAACTGTCGTTGATGCTCTTGAAATAGTCGAGATCGGCGATCACCAGCGCCACCGGCACGCCGCGGCGGACGGCGTCGCGCATCGCAAAGACCGCGTGGCGCTCGAAGCCGCCGCGGTTGAACAGCCGCGACAAAGCGTCGGTTTCCGATTTCGAGGTCGCCTCGCTGAGCGCGTCGCGCACCAGCACGGCGAGCGCAAGCAGCGCCAGCGCCAGCCCGAACACGGTGCCGAGCGATTGCGACACCAGCGCGTAAGCCGTCTGCACATAGGCCTGCGGATTGGCGCCCCAGCCACCCAGCGCGCCGGCGATGAATGGCTTGGAGGCGAATTGCACGGCGCTGGCGCCAAGCACCAGCGCGAGCACATGGTCCAGCCATGCAAGCCTCTGCCGGGAGGACAGCACGATGCCGAGCGCCGCGAACTGCATGGCGGCATAAGGAAGCTGGTAGGCCATCATCCGCGCCAGCGACTGGCGCGGCAGGTCCTGCACCAGATAGACGGCGGCCGACGCGACGACCAGGAAGCACAGCATCGGCGCCCATGGCGGCCGCACGCCGTATTTATGGGCCAACCCGCCATTGAAAGCGATGGTCGCGCCGAGGAACACGGCAAAGGCGGCAACGACCGGCGACCGGGCGTCCGAGAAGGAGGGGATGCTGAATTCGATGCCGAAATAAGCCATGCCGAGCAGGTAGCTGAAGGCAAGCCAACGCGCCGACGCGCGCCCGGTGCCATACACGGCAA
>NZ_RZRY01000192.1:0-9637 GCF_003998035.1 Mesorhizobium sp. M2A.F.Ca.ET.039.01.1.1
CGCTTGGTCCGAGCGGCCTGCCGCTGCCGCGCTTCGTCAGCCTGAAACCGGCCCGCGTCAATTCGCGCGTCGGCCCCGGCGCCAATTATTCCGTCAACTGGATGTATCTGAAGGCCGGACTGCCAATGGAAGTCATTCAGGAATTCGACACCTGGCGGCGGGTGCGCGATGCCGATGGATCGGAGGGCTGGATCAACCAGTCGCTGCTTTCCGGCCGGCGCACCGCCATCGTCGCGCCCTGGCAGCGCGGCAAGGGCGGGCAGGTCAACCTGCTCGACGAGCCCGACAAGGACGCCGGTGTCATCGCCATCATCGAGCCGGGCGTGATCGGCTCGATCAAGAAATGCGACGGCCAATGGTGCGAGATGACCTTTGACGGCCACACCGGCTGGATGGCCCAGTCGCAGGTGTGGGGCGCCTATCCGGGCGAGAAGTTCAAGAACTGAGGCGTGGACTCACTCAGGCGCAAAACACAGCCTGATTGACGCGAGTTCAACGAAGGCTAGGTAATTGGCAGCGAGGCTGTCGTAGCGTGCTCGCCACCCGACAACATTGTTTGATCCTGTTGAAGAACCGCTCCACCTGGTTGCGAGCGCGATAGAGATAGGAACGTGCGCCGACTCCTCAGTTTTCCTGATCTGCTAGCCTGCCTTGACCTGCTGGCCTACTCGGTCACGCACGATTCAATTTTTGCCTTTTTAACCTGGAGGCAGGCGAATATCCTCCCGCGTGGTCGTTGCCACCGTGCGCGGCGATAAACATGGCGACGGCCGACCGGCAATAGGATTCGATTTCGTTGTCGTCCTCTGCTCTGGCCTCATCGAAGCGTGCGATAATCAGAATATCGGAGCCTTTGAAAAGCGCGGCAAACAAGCGGGCGGACTGGAGAGGATCGGGCACATTCAGAACCGCCTTCGCGTGCAACTGACGAAACAGGGCCTCGATTTGGGCGATGATATGGGCGGATCCAGCTTCGTAATGGAGCTTGCTCAACGACTTTTGACTCGTCATGTCGGCCATGACCATGGCTTCGACATTGCGGACATCCTGGCGCAACAGCGTGCGAAGCAGTGATGACCCCACCGCCATGAGCTGATCTTCGGCCGGACCCTCGACGCCTTCAAAAAGTGCCTGTGGTATTAACTGCTGGCAGCGGGCCGCAAACGCCGCGCCAAACAGCGCCTCTTTGTTCTCGAAGTGCCGATAGATGCTGAGCTTGGATATCTTCGCCCGCTGGGCGACCTTGTCCAATGTCGTCGCTTGAAAACCCAGTTCCGCAAAAAGTTCGCCCGCCGTGTCGACGATCGTTTGTCCAAGCGCCTCGTTGGCGGGCCGGCCGCGCCGGGCCTGGGTGTTTTTCTCGGTTACCACAATTTCAGTCCTTGACAGTATCCTAATTATCGAATTACGATACCGCACAGTTCTAAAATGTGCAAGCCAAGGGATAGGCTTCAACCGGACCCAGTCGAGCCCCACCATCAACAACACGGAGCCCGTCCACAATGGATGACGTCATCATTATCGGCGGCAGCTTTGCCGGACTCGCCGCCGCCCTGCAGCTTGGCCGTGCCCGCCGCAAAATCATCGTTCTCGATACCGGCCTTCAGCGCAATCGCTTCGCCGGCCGCTCGCACGGTGTGCTCGGCCATGATGACAAGCCACCGTCCGACATCCTGGCCGCGGCGCGGCAGCAACTCGCGCGCTACCCTGCTATCAGGATGGTCAATGCCCGCGCCGACAGCATCTCCGGTACCATCGACAATTTCTCCGTCCTCACTGGCGATGGTGAAACCCTTAGCGCACGCCGCCTGATCCTGAGCTATGGCGTTGTTGACCAAATGCCTGATGTCCCGGGCTTTGCCGAGAACTGGGGCACATCCGTTATCCCATGCCCCTATTGCGACGGCTTCGAAGTTGCTGACCAGCATTGGGGCCTCGTCTGGTCTGGCCCGCAGTCGATGAATCAGGTCAGGCTGTTTCACGATTGGACCGACAGGTTGACTGTCTTCGGCAATGGTCTCGACATCACCCCCGAGATACGGGCCGATCTGGCGGGCCGAAAGGTACCTCTCGTTGATGGCCGGATCACCGAAATCGCACGTCACGGGAGCCATGGTGCCACCATCAAGCTCGATACCGGCCCCGATGTTGCGGTCGACATTCTGTTCGCGCAACCGCGCAACAAGCCGTCCGCAAGCCTTCATGAATCCCTGGGCCTCGTCACGGTCAATACGCCCACCGGCATCGCCCTCAAGGTCGACGAGCGCCGCGAGACCAGCATGCCTGGCATCTATGCCGCCGGCGACCTTGCCAACCCCGGCATCCCCTCCGTCACCACCGCAATATGGCAAGGCGCGACGGCGGGTATCTCCGCCCAGCAGTCGATGCTGGTTTGAGAGCAAGCAGCATCGATCACCCCAGTTCAACAGGAGCGCCGCCATGACTGCCGCAAAACCATTCAAACCTCTCGACGAGAAATTTCCGTTTGACCGCCAACTCGGTATCGCGGCCGCGCCTCTCGTGCTTATCAACCTCTTCGCGGTCGTCGATCCCGCCGACGAAGCGGGCTTCCTGGACGCTTTCAAGGCGGCTGCCGAGATCATAACGAAGCAACCGGGCTTCATTTCCATGCAACTACATCGAGCGATCGGCGAGAGCCCGACTTACCTGAACTATGTGGTGTGGGAATCCACCGAGGCGGTCCGCGCCGCCTTCACTGATCCCGAGTTCCTCGCGAAACTTCCAGCATATCCTTCATCCGTCGTGGCCAGCCCGCACCTGTTCCAGAAGGTCGCCGTCCCCGGCTTCTGCACGGCCTGACTCCGGAAATATGGGAAGGCGCGACGGCGGGAATCTTCGCCAGCAGTCGATGCTGGTTTGAGAGCACAGATTGGAGATGAGCATGGCCGTCGAACCGGACAGCGCGGGTGTGCGCTTCCCTCCGCCCCTTCGTCTATCGGCGCATCCTCCGGCATCGGTCTCGCCACAGCCAAAGCCTTGCGGAATGCGGGCTTTCGAGTGTTCGGAACCAGCCGCCGCGCCGCGGCGAAGAAATCCGACGGTTTTACTATGCTGGCCTGTGACGTTGCCGACGATGAGCCCGCCTACACCTGTACCTCCTTCGAAGAGAATCTCGCGAAGCCGGACCAGTTTCTGGATATCTATGCCACGGCGCGCTCGGAGAGCGGACGTCGGGACAATCGGGCCATGGCACGCGTCGGTCCATGCTAGGCCAGCTCGGCCAAGCGTGGACGAGTCCCTTTGATCAGACAGTCGGGACAGTGCCGCCGTCGACGACGAGCTCCGAACCATGGATCGACGAGGCGCGATCCGAGGCCAGGAAAGCGATGGCTTCGGCGACCTCGGATGGTTCGGCGCCGCGACCTATGGCAATGCCGCCAAGGCCGGCCAGTACGAGTTGGCGCGCGTCCTCGACAGTGCCACCGTTGGCGGCTTGGATGCGCTTGAGAAATACATCGGTCCCTTCGGTCATGATCCAGCCGGGGGAGAGGACGTTGACTCTAACGCCCTTGGAACCCAGCTCCTTGGAGATGGACTTGCTGTAAGTCCGGAGCGCGGCCTTGGCGCTGGCATAGGCGGTGGTTGCGTCGGGGAGCGGCAGGACCGACTGGATGGAGGTGACGTGCACCACCGCGCCGCTGCCCCGCTCGATCATCTGCGGAATCAGGAGCCGGTCGAGACGGACTGTGGCCAGGAGGTTCAGGTTCAGCTCGGAAAGCCAGTACTCGTCCGTCAGGGCGACAAAGCCACCGCCCGGGGTGGTCGAACCACCAAGCACATGCGCGATGATGTCGACGCCACCCAGACGCTCGATCGCCACCCTGGCCAGCATTTCCCCGCCCTCGGCCGTGGTCAGGTCCGCCTGGACGAATTCGACGCTATCGATGGGCTCCAGCGTTCCACGGGCAGATGTAATCACGCGGGCGCCTCCGGCCAGGAAGCGGTCGACAGTGGCGCGGCCCAGACCCTTGGTGCCGCCGCTGATGAGGACGCGTTTTCCCGCGAACTCGGTCGGATCAGCTTTGATGGTCATGCCGTGATCTCCAAAGCCTTGATGGCGTCGTTTTCGAGCGTGAAGCGGTAGGTGAAGCGGATCGGGCTGCCCTTGAACTCGCCATGAGCGGGGCCTTCGACGACCACCTGACCGTCCTCGTGTCGGACGGTATCCGGTGTGAAAATCGCCTTCGCGCCGACCACCGCCTCTTCAAGCAAGTGCTTGATTTCAGCGGCCCCCGAAGAACGGCGCCGTTATCGCGGAGGACCGCCCCGGCTGCGAAGGGTGCCAGCATGCCGTCAACGTCCAGGCGGGCGTTCGCGGCCACATATGCGGCGATTGGAGGTGGTAGTTCGAGCGTCATTGGTCTTGTCCTGCTTGTTGCGATCGCAGCCGCAGCGGCTGGAAGTTTCGTTGCTCCCCAAAATAGCGGTAGACAGGTCGCGCGATAATCAGGACAATTCGGGACGTCTCATCACGAAAGTCGGGATAATTGTGCAAAGTAGCCTGACGGAATTAGACGCAGTTCTCATGGTCGCCCGCCGCGGCAAGTTTCGCACGGCAGCGCGTGAGCTCGGGGTTTCGACGACCGCGCTCAGCAACGCGGTCGGAAAGCTGGAGCGCACGCTTGGCGTACGGCTCTTCAACCGGACGACTCGAAGTGTCTCATTGACGGAGGCCGGCCAGCGGTTCGTCGCGCAGGTCGCTCCGGCCGTGCAGGACATTCATGAGGCGATGGAGGTTGCGCGCTCTCAGCAGGCGATGCCGTCGGGTACGCTGCGCATCAACGCCTTTCCGACAGCGGCGCGAGAGATCTTCACTTCGCTCGTCCTACCGTTCCTGCGCGCGCACCCTCAGGTCCACATCGACATCGTCACAGAGGGCCGCATGGTGGACATTGTCGCAGGCGGCTTCGACCTCGGCGTCCGTAGGATCGACCTCGTGCCGGCCGACATGATCGCGGTCCCGTTGGGTGTCGCGCGGCGCAGTGTCGTCGTGGGCACGCCGACCTACTTGATAACTCATGGGACGCCCCTGGTACCTCAGGATCTCGCCGGGCATTCCTGTCTCCGCGTCCGGCTTCCCGATGGCGCAATCTACCGCTGGCCGTTCGAGAAGGACGGACAATCGGTCCACATCGACGTCCAGGGCGCCATCACCCTCGACGAAGCGAGCCTCGCACGCACCGCGGTCCTCGCGTCCGTGGGTCTGGCCCTGGCGATGGAATCCGACGTGCGAGACGACATCGAGGCAGGCCGCCTTGTGCGCGTGCTTGAGGATTGGACGCCCATTCTGTCGCCGTTGAGCCTCTACTATCCGAGCCGACGCAACCCGACCGCCGCGTTCAAGGCGTTCGTTGACTTCGCGCGGCGGCAAAGTGGAGCCAGCATTAACCCCGACGCCGTCTATAGCTCCGGACGTACAGAGCCCGGTGAGGCCCATGACCCTTCCGGTGCTCGCCGACCTTGAGTACGCTTCGTTCCAGTTCTCGAGAACCCATTCCCGACCCAGCCTGTCCTGGGTCTCAATACAGCCTAGCTGGACACACCGCCCTGCTGGCGGCCAATGCGGCCGAGATGCGTATCCTGAAAACCGGTGGGCAGCTTGAGGCCGTAGCCGAGGGCACGGTCGATGGCGATGTGCGCTATCCAGATAAGCGCCACCGCGGTCGTGAGCGGGCCGGCGAGCAACGCGCCCGCGAGCAGAAGGACCAGTGGGGCAATCAGGATATGCAAGGCGTTATAGGTGACGGCGCCGAGGCGCGGCCCGGCGAGGTAGCCCAGCATCGACAGGTCCGGGATAAGCAGCGCAAACAGCCACCAGGAAAAGTGGGCCATTGCGTAGCAAATGACGGCCAAGGCGGCGACGGTGACCCATTCAAACCGGACGATCAGGTCGACGGGACGCGTCGCCACGGGATCAGTCGCCGCGCTTCGGGCGAAGCCTCACGACGATGTCGACATTGGCGATCTCCATGCCCTCCGGCGGTGCCGGCAGGTTGGAGACGGTGACCGGTCCGCTTTCGATGTCGAAAATCCGGTTCTCGCCCTCGACGTAGAAGTGATGATGGTCGGAGGTGTTGGTGTCGAAATAGGTTTTCGAGCCTTCGACCGCCAGGATGCGCAACAGGCCGGCCTCTGTGAACTGATGGAGCGCGTTATAGACCGTCGCCAATGAAACCGGCACCCCGGCGGCGATCGCCTCTTCGTGCAGTTCCTCGGCCGAAAGGTGGCGGTCGCCCTTGGCGAAAAGCAGATCGGCCAGCGCGATGCGCTGGCGCGTCGGCCTCAGGCCGGCTTCGCGAACCCGCTTGTCCACAGCGACATTTTCCTTCCGGTAGCCCGAATCCATCTCTTCGCTTCGACGCTTGTTGCCCAGCCCATCAACAGGTCCAGAGTGGCAAAAAGACGTCGAAAGCCAAAACCGGACATCAGCCGACATATATTCTGTAGTCTGAATGCGATCAATAGCGCGCATTGACCCGGGCAGGCGCACGGGTTAAGCGCAAACGCCGGTTTCCGGCCGCAAACAGAGTGTGTTAGGAAACCAACGAGAAGGGCGCCCTGCCGCCCGCGAAAGAACACGGGGACGGAAATTTGATGGCGGATCAAAAGTCCAGCTACGATTACGAGGAACTGCTCGCCTGCGCCCGCGGCGACCTGTTCGGGCCGGGCAACGCCCAGCTGCCCTACCCACCTATGCTGATGTTCGACCGCATCACCGAGATCAGCGAGACCGGCGGCGCTTTTGACAAGGGCTTCATCCGCGCCGAATTCGACATCAAGCCGGACCTGTGGTTCTTCGCCTGCCACTTCATCGGCAATCCGATCATGCCAGGCTGCCTCGGCCTCGACGCCATGTGGCAGTTGACGGGTTTTTATCTCGGCTGGCTGGGCGAACCCGGCAAGGGCATGGCGCTTTCGACCGGCGAGGTGAAGTTCAAGGGCATGGTGACGCCGTCGGTGAAGAAGGTGGAGTACGGCGTCGACTTCAAGCGCGTGATGCGCGGCCGGCTGGTGCTCGGCATCGCCGATGGCTGGCTTAAGGCGGATGGCGAACCCATATACGCCGCCACGGATCTGAAGGTCGGCCTGTCCAAACAGTCGGCCGCCTGACCGTTTTTCGCCACGGCGTCCGCGTACCCAATGGGCGCCACGTCAGTTTATTTGCGTATGATCACGGGCGAAAACCGGCTAGGTTTTCCGCCCGGATACGCCGGAAGGAGTTGCGAATGAGACGGGTCGTAGTGACAGGGCTCGGCATTGTGTCGTCGATCGGCAACAATGCCAATGAGGTGCAGAGCTCGCTTTACGATGCCAAATCCGGCATCAGCTTTTCCAATTCCTTCGCCGAGCACGGCTTCCGCTGCCAGGTCTGGGGCGCGCCGACGCTCGATCCTACCCCGATGATCGACCGCCGCGCCATGCGCTTCCTGAGCCAGGGTGCGGCCTGGAACCATGTTGCCATGGACCAGGCGATCGCCGATGCCGGGCTTGGCGAGAGCGACATCACCAATGAGCGGACCGGCATCGTGATGGGGTCCGGCGGACCCTCGACCCGCACCATCGTCGAGGCGGCCGAAACCACGATCAAGAACAACAGCCCCAAGCGCATCGGTCCATTCGCCGTGCCGAAGGCGATGTCGTCGACGGCCTCGGCCACCCTGGCCACATGGTTCAAGATCCATGGCGTCAACTACTCGATCTCGTCGGCGTGCTCGACCTCGGCGCATTGCATCGGCAATGCCTATGAGTTGATCCAGTGGGGCAAGCAGGACATGATGTTCGCCGGCGGCCACGAAGATCTCGACTGGACGATGTCGGACCTTTTCGACGCCATGGGCGCCATGTCGTCGAAGTTCAACGACAAGGCATCGGCCGCTTCGCGCGCCTATGACGTCAACCGCGACGGTTTTGTCATCGCCGGCGGCGCCGGCGTGCTGGTGCTGGAGGAATTGGAGCACGCCAGGGCGCGCGGCGCCAAGATCTATGCCGAGATCGTCGGCTATGGCGCGACATCCGACGGCTACGACATGGTCGCTCCTTCGGGGGAAGGCGCCATCCGCTGCATGCGGCAGGCGCTTGCCACCGTCCCGACCCCGGTCGACTACATCAACACCCACGGCACCTCGACGCCGGTCGGCGATTCCAGGGAAATGGGCGCCATCCGCGAGGTGTTCGGCGACAAGATGCCCTACATCACCTCGACCAAGTCGCTCACCGGCCATTCGCTGGGGGCGGCCGGCGTGCAGGAATCGATCTATTCGATCCTGATGATGCAGGGCGGCTTCATCGGCGAGAGCGCCCATATCGAGGAGCTCGATCCGGAATTCGAGCGCATGCCGATCGTGCGCAAGCGCATCGACAACGCCAAGATCGACACCGTTTTGTCCAATTCCTTCGGTTTCGGTGGCACCAACGCAACGCTGATTTTCCAACGCTATTCCGCATAAGGATCTGCCTTTTATGGAAGGGTTGATGAAGGGCAAGCGCGGGCTTGTCATGGGGGTCGCCAACGATCATTCGATCGCCTGGGGCATCGCCAAGAAATTGTCCGAGCACGGGGCGGAGCTTGCCTTCACCTACCAGGGCGACGCCTTCGGGCGGCGCGTCAAGCCGCTCGCCGAGAAGGTGGGCGCCTCCTTGATCGTGCCTTGCGACGTCGAGGACAGCGCCTCCGTCACCGCGACCTTCGACACCCTCGGCAAGGCCTGGGGCGGGCTGGACTTCGTGGTGCATGCCATCGGCTTTTCCGACAAGAACGAGCTCAAGGGCCTCTACGCCGACACCAGCCGCGACAATTTCGTGCGCACCATGGTGATCTCCTGCTATTCCTTCACCGAGGTCGCCCGCAATGCCGCCGCGCTGATGGGCAATGGCGGCTCGATGATCACGCTGACCTATGCCGGGTCGGTGAGGGTGATGCCGAACTACAATGTCATGGGCGTCGCCAAGGCGGGGCTCGAGGCCAGCGTGCGCTATCTTGCCAATGACTACGGGCCGCGCGGCATCAGGGTGAACGGCATCTCGGCCGGACCGGTGCGTACGCTGGCCGGCTCGGGCGTTTCCGACGCCCGCCATATGTTCTCCTATCAGCAGCGCAACTCGCCTCTGCGGCGCACCGTGACCCTGGACGAAGTCGGCGGCTCGGCGCTTTACCTGCTCTCCGATCTTTCGTCGGGTGTCACCGGCGAAATCCATTATGTGGATTCCGGCTATCACATCGTTTCGATGCCGTCGCTGGAGGAACTGAAGCAGAACGACGGTGGTCGCGAATAGTTCGCTAAGGCAAAGAGCATTTTCCAGTAAAATTGGATGCATCGGCGGAAACTCATCTTAAGGAGGTTTCCGCTACAAGGCCCCTTAATCCAGGGACCTTGCATGTCTCCAGTCAGTAACCCGAAGCGAACACCGCTGTTCCGGCTGATCACCATCGCCAGCTCCGGCATGGGCAGTTTCATCCTCGGATTGTGGGGGCTGCGGTTCGGCTTCGGCGATGGCATGGCCGGCATGCCGGCCGAGACGATGATAGGCGTCATCGCCGCGCTATGCGCCCTTGCCGCCGGCGGTGCGGCGATGTCGTTCTTCGCCGGCGTCGATGAATCGGTGGCCTATGTCGTCA
>NZ_RZRY01000193.1:0-9608 GCF_003998035.1 Mesorhizobium sp. M2A.F.Ca.ET.039.01.1.1
GGCTGCGACAGCGTGAACTTCACCGTATGATCGTCTATCGCCGTGATGCCCTCCATCGTCTCGGCGGTGCCGGCGGTCATCTTGTCGGCGCCGACGATCGAGTGGAAGAAGCCGGCGCCCGGGCCTTGCGTCTTCGGGTTGACGGCGCGCTCGATCGACCATTTGACGTCCGCCGCCGTCACCGCGCGGCCGTTGGTGAACTTGACGCCGGGATGCAGCTTGAACGTATAGACCTTGCCGTCGTCGGAGACGTCGTAGCTGTCGGCGAGCGACGGCCCCAGTTCCGTCGTGCCCGGCTTGTAGTCGACCAGGCGCGAGAACAGAGCGTTGATCATCGACCAGTTCTGCCAGTCATAGCCGATGGCCGGGTCGAGCGTGGCGATGTCGTCCTTGTAGGTGACGATGATGTCGCCGCCATTGGTCGGCGTGTCGGCGAAGGCGACGGGCACCAGGGCCGAGGTGGCGAGCAAGGCCGCCAGGCCCATCTTTCTGACGAATTTGTTCATTGAGTTCACTCCTCTGTTGGTCTTGTTGGTTATTGGCTGCGGATGCGGGGATCGACGAATGGGGCGACGAAGTCGGCGAGCAAATTGCCGAGCACGATGGCCAGGGCCGAGACCAGCGTGACGCCCATGATGATCGGCACGTCGACCTGCTGGATGGCCTGCCAGGCGAGTTGGCCGATGCCGGGCCAGCCGTAGACGGCCTCGACCACGACCACGCCGCTCATGAACTGGCCGATGTCGATGCCGACCATGGCGATGATCGGCAACAGCGCGTTGGGCAGCGCGTGGCCGAGCACGACGCGACGGCCGCTGAGCCCCTTGGCATGCGCGGTGCGCACATAATCCTGGCGCAGCACCTCGATCATGGCGGAACGCACCATGCGCGCATACCAGCCGGCGCCGAGCACGCCGAGCGTGAGCGCCGGCAGCACGACATGCCGCGCCGTGCCGAAGCCGGACATCGGGAACCAGCCGAGCGTGGCGGCAAAGACATAGAGAAGCAGCAGCGCCACGACGAATTGCGGCGACGAGACGCCGACGAAGGACAGCATCATCACCGAGCGGTCGACGAAGCCGCCGCGCCGGACCGCCGCGATGATGCCGAAGGTCAGGCCGAGCGCGACCTCGACGACGATGCCGGCGGCCATGAGGATGAGCGTCGCCGGCAGCCGCGCCAGGATCAGCGGCAGCACCTCGGTCTTCTGCGTATAGGAGCGGCCGAGATCGCCATGCAGCAGGTTGCCGACATAATGCAGGAACTGCATGACCAGAGGCTGGTCGAGGCCAAGCTCATGCCGGATGGCGGCCACCATCTGCGGCGTCGCGGAGCGCCCGGCGATCAGCACGGCGGGGTCCGCCGGCAGGAAATAGAGCAGAAGGAAGGTGATGGCGGCGACGCCGAGCAGGATCAGCACGGCCTGGACGAGACGGCGGGCAAGGAAGGAGGCCATCGTCACAGCCTCCCGCGCTGGGTCGGGTCGAGGATGTCGCGCAGGGCGTCGCCGATCAGATTGAAGGACAGCGCCGTGGCGAGGATGATCGCGCCGGGGATGAACACCAGCCAGGGCGCATCCTGAAATAGCTCTGGCTCTCGAAGATGATGTTGCCCCAGGAAGGCTGCGGCGGCTGCACGCCAATGCCGAGGAAGGACAGCGTCGCCTCGAGCAGCACCGTGGTGGCGATGCCGAGCGTGCCCCAGACGATCGCGGTCGGCATCAGGTGGGGAAGGATGTGCAGAAGGATGATGCGGCCATTGCCGGCGCCCAGCGAACGCTCGGCGACGATGAAGTCGCGTTCCACCAGGCCGCGCGTTTCGGTGTAGACGATGCGGGCGACCTGCACCCAGTTCACCAGGGCGATCACCATGGCGACGATCCACAGGCTGGGTCTCAGCAGCGCCGCGAGCGCGATGGCGAGCAGCAGCGCCGGAAAGGCCATCATCAGGTCGGTGAAGCGCATCAGCAGGTTGCCGGCGGCGCCGCGCAGATAGCCGGCGAGCAGCCCGACAAGCAATCCGATCGCGACGGCGACGCCGTTGGCGACGAAACCGATGATCAGCGACGTGCGGGCGCCGAACAGCACGCGGGCGAAGAGGTCGCGGCCGAGCGTGTCGGTGCCGAACAGATGGTCCCCGCCAGGCGGCAGCGGCGCGCCTTCGAGCGACAGGCCGTCGGCAAGCTGGTCGTCCGGCGAGAAATGCGCGATCCATGGCGCGAAGATTGCCGCCAGCAGGACGAGCACGACCACGATCAGCCCGAAAAGGGCGGAAGGCCGTCTTGTCAGTTCGTGCAGAACCCGCATGCCAGCGGCCTACATCGCGCGCGGCACGGGCTCATGCCCGGCAACTATGGAGGCGGCGACGTGCTCGACGGTGAGCCGGCGCTGCATGGCGAGGCGGCAGAGCGTGCGATAGGCGCTGGCCTCATCGCCGCCTTGCGCGGCCATGATCGAGCGCATCGCGTCGTAGACAATCGGTCTCAGCCGCAGACGCTCCTCCAGGCCGGCGATGCGCGCCTTGACGGCGGTTCGCTCATGGTGGGCGTGCGTGGCAAGCACCAGCGCCGGATAAACCGAGGAGGCGGTGACCGGCTTGGCGATGAGCGCGCCGGCGCCCTTGCCCAGCGCCCAGGCGATGCGGCCGGGCGCTTCGGAACCGAGCAGCGCGACCACCGGAACGGGCGCCTCGTCCCCGTCCCATGGCAAGAGATCATTCCACCCCTGGTCGGCGTCGACCAGGACGATGTCAGCTGGCGTTTCGGCGAGATCGAGCGGTTTCCACTGCACGAGAACGGTCACGCCGAGACGTTCGAGCTGACGCTTCAGGCGCTCGATGTTGTCGTCGGCGCGATGCAGGATCGCGGCGCGCCAGGAAACGAAATTCGGCGTCCGCGTCATTGCACGACCCTCAGATGCGGGACGGGCTGGCTGGCCAGCGTGCCGACAAGATAGGGATCGGCGACGATCGCGCCATGCGAGGCAATGACGTCGAAGCCGGACTGCTCGTTGATGCGGCCGAGATGGAAAGGCAGGGCCGCATGATTGGTGCGCGGGTCGATGGCGAGAGGTCCGAGCACGGTTTGCCTCGGGTTGGCGTGCAGGAAGCCGCGCACGCTGGCGGGGTCGTCGCGATTGGCCTCGGTGACTGCCTCGGCGCAGAGCTTCACCGCCGCATACGCGCCGGCGAAGAAGCTGGAGACGCGGCGTCCGGCGCCGAAACGGGCGGCGACGCGCTGCTTGAAAATCCGGTTTTCTAGCGACGCCAGGCTTTCGAAGTAAGAGGCTGTCGAGAGCTGGCCGACGGCTGTGCCCGGCTCGATCTCGCCGAGCTCGCATTCCGTCAGGTCGCAGCTCAGCACCGGGCAGCGTTCCGGCGCGAAGGCAGGATCACGATCCGCCAACCGGCGCACAGCCGCCAGGAAGGCGTAGCTTGACGGGCCGATCATGTTGTTCAAGATGAAGTCGGGCCGGTGGCGCTCCAGATCGGCGATCAGCAGGCCGACATCGGTCTCCTCGATCGGCAAATAGCGCTCGCCGAGCACCTCGCCGCCGGCGCGTGTAAGAAGCTCGCGCGCCAGCCGGTTCATCTCCCAGCCCCAGACATAATTGGCGCCGGCGAGATAGACGCGCTTGCCGTAGCGGGGCAGCATGTGGTCGAACAGCGGTATCAGATGCTGGTTGGGGCAGGCGCCGGTGTAGATGACGTTCTCGTTGGCCTCGAAGCCTTCGTAGGGGCAGATGTACCAGAGCAGCCCGTCATATTTCTCCACCAGCGGGATGACGTCCTTGCGCGACAGGGAGGTGATGGTGCCGATCACATTGCGGCATTGGTCGTCGCGCAGCATGGCGCGGATCAGATCGAGGTAACGCTCCGGCTGGCCGCCCGGATCGCCGAAGACCGGCTCGATGCGCACGGCGCTGCCGGCCTTCTCCAGCTCCTCGATGGCAAATTCGGCGCCGGCGCGGCAGTCGCGGCCGATCGCCCCGTAGGGACCGGTGGTCGAATAGAGGATGCCGACCCTGAACGTCTTCACCCGGACCTCAAAAAATAAAGGCCCCACACGCATCCCATGCTTTCACGAGACGCGGCGAGGCCATGCTGCCCTTGCCCGGCAATGCCGGACGCGATGTGTTACGCGGGAAATTGTGCGCTTGCGAAATAGAACACGAGTGGACGCAGGCTTGTCAACGGTCCTGCGCGCGAATGGGTACAATGGCTTGGTGGTTTGCCCATCAAGCGACCGGCTCGCTCAAAGCCGCCACGGTTTTCAGCGGTGACGCCGCCGATGTTTACACTCTTGCCTCGGCAAAGATGCGGGACGCCCATTCCAGGAAGACGCGCAGCCGCGGCGCGAGCTGGCGGTTCTGCGGATAGAGCGCGAACAACGGCGTCGGCGTTGGCGGGAAATCCTTGAGAACCTCGACCAGCGTCCCGTCAGCCAAGTCTTTTTCCAGCCGGTAGCGCGGCGCCTGCAGAAGCCCGAAGCCCAGGCGCGCCAGCTCGGCTGCGGTGTCGGAATTGTTGACACGGACCCGGCCCGGCAACGTTACCTGGCGCAGGCCGGCGCCCATCGTGAACTCCAGCGGCAGGACATCGCCGGTCCGGGAAGAAACGAAGCCGACGGCCTGGTGGCCCTCCAGCGCCTCGGGCGATGCCGGCGTTCCGTGGCGTTTCAAATAGGCTGGGCTGGCGCAGGTGATCTCGGCGACCATCGCCAGCCGCCGCATGATCATGCCGCTGTCCTGCGGTTCACCGGCGCGAATGACACAGTCGACGCCTTCGCGCACCAGGTCGACCAGCCGGTCGCCCTGGCCGATATGCAGATCGATGCCGGGATGGCGTTCGAGGAAGGCCGGCAGTTGCGGCAGCAGGAAGCGCTGCGTGAGCAGCGGATGCGCATCGATGCGCAACAGGCCGCGCGGCTCGGCGCTGCGGAACCCGGCCTCGGCATCCTCCACCTCGCCAAGGATCGACAGGCAGCGTTCGTAATAGGCCTGCCCGTCGAGCGTCGTGGCGACATGGCGCGTGGTGCGGTCCAGCAGCCTTGCCCCCAGATGCTCCTCCAGTTGCTGGATCGCTTCGGTCGCGGTCGAGCGTGGCAGGCCGAGATCGGCTGCGGCCGCGGTGAAATTGTGCCGCTCCACCACGCGCACGAACAGCCGCATCCTGTCCAATCGATCCATGGCCAATTGTTCGCTCTATTCGAATACTGCTGTCAATAGCCGGCCGATTATCCGGAAGACAGGGCGATCTATATGGGCTCCACACCAAACAAACGAACGGAGACCGATCATGCAAAAGACAAGAACCGCGATCGTGACAGGCGCATCGAGAGGCATCGGCGCCGCGATCGCCAAGCGGCTCGCCCAGGACGACATCGCCGTTATCGTCAATTATACGCGCGGCAAGGACGCGGCCGGCGAGGTCGTCTCGGCCATCGAGGCTGCCGGCGGCACCGCTCTCGCGGTCCAGGCCGACATCGGCGAACCGACCGGCATGGCCGCCTTGTTCGACGCGGCTGAAAAGGCCTTTGGCAAGGCCGACATCCTCGTCAACAATGCCGGTATGATGCGGCTGTCGCCCATCGCCGACACCGACGACGCTGCATTCGAACGGCAGCTCGCCATCAATCTCGGCGGCACGTTCCGCGGCATGCGCGAAGCTGCAACGCGCTTGAACGATGGTGGCCGTATCATCAACTTTTCTTCAAGTGTCGTGGGCTTCTACCAGCCGGCCTACGGCGTCTATGCCGCGACCAAGGCCGGCGTCGAAGCGATGACGCATATCCTTGCCAAGGAGCTCGGCCCGCGCGGCATCACGGTCAACGCCGTCGCGCCCGGCCCGGTCGACACCGAACTCTTCACCGACGGCAAGAGCGCCGCGCAGATCGAGGCAATCACCAGGCTCATCCCGCTCGGCCGCCTCGGCCAGCCCGACGACATCGCCGGGCTCGTCGCCTTCCTTGCCGGCCCGGACAGCCAGTGGGTCAATGGCCAGATCATCCGCGCCAATGGCGGCGCGATCTGAAGGATAGAGGCTACCATGCAGCAGACAATTCTCATCACCGGCGCATCGAGCGGCTTCGGCGCCATGACCGCGAAGGCTCTCGCCAGGGCCGGCCACCGGGTCTATGCCTCGATGCGCGATCCGCAGGGGCGGGGCGGCGCCCCGGCGGCCGAGGTCGAAAGACTGGCCCGCGAGGAGAACCTGGCGATCCGCGCCATCGCGCTCGACGTGTTGTCGGAACCGTCGATCGAAGCGGCCGTGGAAACCATCCTCGCGGAAGCCGGCAGGATCGATGTCGTCATCCACAATGCCGGCCATATGGTGTTCGGACCGACCGAGGCCTTCACACCGGAGCAACTGGCGCAGCTCTATGACGTCAATGTGCTGGGGACCCAGCGCGTCAACCGGGCAGTCCTTCCCGCCATGCGCTCGCTTGGCCGGGCCTTGATGATATGGGTCGGATCGAGCAGCACGCGCGGCGGCACGCCGCCATTCCTCGCGCCGTATTTCGCCGCCAAGGCGGGCATGGATGCGCTGGCGCAGAGCTACGCGCTGGAGCTTGCCCGTTTCGGCATCGAGACGAGCATCGTGGTGCCGGGCGCCTTCACCAAGGGCACGGAGCATTTCGCCCATTCCGGCAAGCCCGCCGATACCGAACGCGCCGCCGCCTATTGGTCGGGACCTTACGCCGGCGTCGACGACCAGGCGTTGAAGGGTCTTGCCGGC
Organism: Mesorhizobium sp. M2A.F.Ca.ET.039.01.1.1; assembly: GCF_003998035.1. Taxonomy (NCBI): domain Bacteria; kingdom Pseudomonadati; phylum Pseudomonadota; class Alphaproteobacteria; order Hyphomicrobiales; family Phyllobacteriaceae; genus Mesorhizobium; species Mesorhizobium sp. M2A.F.Ca.ET.039.01.1.1. The sequence goes on from NZ_RZRY01000193.1 coordinate 6,736, forward strand.
CTGGAGCCTGCCGACGCCGATCCCTCGAAGGTCGCAGAGGCCATCGTCGATCTCGTGGCGATGCCGCATGGCCGCCGGCCGTTCCGCGTCCATATCGATCCGTCCGACGACGGCGCGGCCATCGTCAACGGTGTCGCCGACCGCGTCCGCGCCCAGCTTCTGGAGCGCATCGGCCTTGCTGACCTCCTTCATCCAAAGCCCTGAACCCAACCCGAAAGGAACCTGGAAATGCCCTTTGCCAACTTCAAGATGCCCGAGGCGGCCCTCACGAAGGCGCAGAAGGAGGACCTGATCCACAAGACCACGCAGATGTTCGTCGACTATTTCGGCGAAGGTGTGCGTCCCCACACCATGGTGCTGATCGAGGAGGTTCCCGATGGGGGCTATGGCCGCGCCGACGAGGTCTTCGTCATTCCCGACGCCTACCGGGCTAAGGATAGTGCCTGACTTGAACCGGGCGAGTCGCTTGCCGAGCGGCACGCCCGACCTTCCGTGTCGGAGCCGATACTCGCTTCGCTTGGATCAGCCCCGGTTCGGCAAGCTCCGCAGGAATTCGATCATCGCGGCGTTGACCTCGTCCGGGCGCTCCTGCTGGGTCCAATGCCCGCAGCCGGGCAGCATCAGCGTATCGCGGATTTGCGGGATGAAGTTCCTGAGATTGGCCAACAGTTGATCCATGCCGGGGAAGGCGACCACCAGGTCGCGATTGCCTGCCATGTAGAGCGCGGGAACCTTGATCCGCGCGCCCGCAAAGGGCGCCATCAGTTCCCAGTTCCGGTCGATGTTGCGGTACCAGTTGAGACCTCCGGCGAAGCCGGCGCGCTGGAACTCGCCGGCGTAGAAATCGATGTCGCTTTCGCTGAGCCAGTGCGGCAGGCTTGCAGGAACCTCGGCTGCTTGCAGGAGGCTTCCGCCGCGCGGGACCATGGCGATTCCGGCGCCGCCGTCCGAAGCGTCTCCCGACACCGCGTAAAGCATGGCGCGCACCGTGGCCCGCGGGTCTCGTTCCAGCTCCGCCTCGGCAATGCCGGGTTGCTGGAAATAGAGCTGGTAGAACTGGGACTCCGCCGTTCGCGGCATGAGGCTGGTCGGGCGCGCGTTGGCGCGCGGCCGGAACGGCACACTGAGGCCGATGACGGCATGGAAGCGGTCCGGTCGCAGCAGCGCCGCATGCCAGGCGACGACCGCGCCCCAGTCGTGGCCGACGATGACGGAGCTGGGAGCTTCAAGGGCGTCGAGAAGGCCCACCATGTCGCCGACCAGATGAAAGAGCGTGTATTGGTCGATCGCCTCCGGCCGATCGCTCTTGCCATAGCCCCGCATGTCGGGGGCGACGGCGTGAAAGCCCGCCGCCGCAAGCGCGCTCAACTGATGGCGCCAGGAATACCAGGATTCGGGAAAGCCGTGGCACAACAGCACCGGGGGCCCGTCTCCGTGCTCCGCGATGTTAAGGCGGATGCCGTTGGTCGCAACTATTCGCTGTGTAGGTTCGCTCACGGCCGCCTCTCGCGCGCGCGTTTCCACCTCTGATGAAGGGAAGGCCCAACGGCGCAACGGGTGTCCGAGCCGACGGAGTCCCAAATTTCGGAGACGCGCATCTTCCATTGACTGTCTCAGGGGCACTCGCGGCAGTCAATGTCCGACATGGTCACGGAGCGCCAAGGCGTCCACGCACTTGAATAGCTCTGGCGATGTGCGTCAGGATCACTGACCGAGGAGGGCGGGAATCAATGCTTAAACTGCAACGCTGGCTAGCGGACTATTGGGTCGTCGGCGCAGGGTTCATGGCAGCATCGCTTGTTGCGGTTGCGCCGGTGGTCCCGCTTCCGCTGCCGGTGTTCCTGATCTTCCTGCACAGCCCGGTCTACATGGTCCATCAGGTCGAGGAGCACACTGGCGACCGGTTCCGCAAATTCGCCAACGAGCATGTCTTCGGCGGCCGCGACGCCCTTACCGTCGCCTCGGTTCTCGTCATCAACCTCCCGTTTGTCTGGGGCATCAACCTGCTGGCCCTTTACGCGGCCTTGCTGTGGGGACCGGCTTGGGGCCTGGTTGCTCCCTATGTCATGATTGTCAATGCGCTCGCGCATCTCGTCACGTCGGCGCGATTGCGCAAATACAATCCCGGCCTCGTCACCAGCGCCCTTTTGTTTTTGCCGCTGAGCGTCGTTACGATCTGGACGATCGGCCGGACAGCAGGTCTTCTCCCGCACTTGATCGGCGCAGCTCTCGCGGTCCTGCTTCACCTGGCAATCATTGCGTTGGTGACCGCGCGGTACCGCACTCTCGTCGCCAGCTCGTAGCCCTCTTCGGCACGGTTGCGGCGGCGAGAAGACGTCGCTCGGGCCGAAGCCCGGTCGTTGCAGCCCGGAACGGGACACCGCGCAAGGCTGCTGCTGGTATCGGACCGCCCCCGCCACCAACGAAATCTTAATGTAAATCAAGCGTAATCCCGGCCATTAAAATTATGCGTATGTGTTGGGGTGGCGCATGCCGGAATATTCTTCCTTCCTCCGGTCGATCCGGATCCGCTACATTTCGGGGCTGCTTGTCTTCGCGCTGGCCTCGGCCGCCGTGATGTTCGCGCTCAACCGTGTGAATTCGTACCGCCACGAAGTCGATGCCCTCAGCGGCAATTTCGTCATCTTTGCTCGCGACCTGCGCAACGCCACCAATTTCGCCGAGACGACCGGCACCGCCTGGCGCAGCGAGACGCGCGATGCGCTGGCCGCTGCCGCGCGCGGCCACTCCGAGCGGCTGACCAGCGAGATCGGGATACTCAACGCGCAGTTGGCCGCGATCAGGCCGCGCCTGTCCAGGAACACCATCAACGCGTTGGACACCGCTTCGGTCAACGACGACCTGTTCTGGTC
>NZ_RZRY01000194.1:0-9591 GCF_003998035.1 Mesorhizobium sp. M2A.F.Ca.ET.039.01.1.1
GGTTTCGACCCGGTAGCCCTCGGATTCGAGCGCGATCGACACCGAGGTCAGGATGTTGCGGTCGTCGTCGACAAGCGCGATTGTTGCCATTTCAAGCGGCTCCCTCATGAGCTGTCCCTTCTGTCGTCGAGAAGGGGCTTTTGCAGGACAAATTGGGTACAAAATGTGGCACGGGCCCTGTCCGAAGTCACGGGCGGCCTGCCGCTACACACCATCGCACCCATAACGGGATTGGACGATTGGAGTCTGCCAATCCTTTGGGCAACGTCCGCGACTTTTTGCACATATAAACGATTTAAACAACTTTCAAATTTTTTAAATCGATTAATGATTTGATATCATTCGGCTTTTCTGGTTCTGAACCTGACAGCCCCCGGCACGGGCTCAGTGAAATCCCCGTCACATGCGGCCAAATCCAGAGAGGAAATTTGATGTCGGAAGCCGGCAAACGCAACCCCGACTGCGCTATTGACGCGATCGGCCTAAAGACCACGGGCATGGTGCGCTACAATCTCGGCGCGGCCGAACTCTACGAGGAAGCGATCCGGCGCAGCGAGGCGAGGCTGACCGCGCAAGGCGCGCTGGTCGCCGAGACCGGTCAGCACACCGGGCGTTCGCCGAAGGACAAATTCGTCGTGCGCGACGAGGCGACCGAGCCGCATGTCTGGTGGGACAACAACAAGGCGATCTCGCCCGCCCAGTTCGAGTCGCTGCTTTTCGACTTCCGCGCCCACGCGGCGGACAAGGATCTCTATGTTCAGGACCTGATCGGCGGCGCCGACGCCGACCTCAAGCTGCCGACCCGGGTCATCACCGAATTCGCCTGGCACTCGCTTTTCATCCGCAACCTTTTGATCCGCCCGCAAGCCGCGGAGCTCGAGCGCTTCCTCCCCGACATGACGATCATCGATTTGCCGTCCTTCCGCGCCGATCCGGCGCGTCACGGCACCCGCACCGAAACCGTGATCGCGGTCGACCTGATCCGCAAGATCGTGCTGATCGGCGGCACGTCCTATGCCGGCGAGATGAAGAAGTCGGTATTCACCATGCTGAACTACCTGCTGCCGCAAAAGAGCGTGATGCCCATGCACTGTTCCGCCAATGAAGGCCCGGCCGGCGACGCGGCGGTGTTCTTCGGCCTGTCCGGCACCGGCAAGACGACGCTGTCGGCGGATCCGTCGCGCACGCTGATCGGCGACGACGAGCATGGCTGGGGCCCGCACGGCGTCTTCAATTTCGAGGGCGGCTGCTACGCCAAGACGATCCGGCTGTCGGCCGAGGCCGAGCCTGAGATCTTCGCCACAACGCAGCGCTTCGGCACGGTGCTGGAGAATGTCGTGCTCGATGCCGGCCGCGTGCCGGATTTCAATGACGGCAGCCTCACCGAGAACACGCGCTGCGCCTATCCGCTGGACTTCATCCCCAACGCCTCGAAGACCGGCCGCGCAGGCCATCCGAAGAACATCATCATGCTGACCGCCGACGCTTTCGGCGTGATGCCGCCGATCGCCAAATTGACCCCGGCGCAGGCGATGTATCACTTCCTGTCCGGTTACACCGCCAAGGTCGCCGGCACGGAAAAGGGCGTCACCGAGCCGGAGGCGACCTTCTCGACCTGCTTCGGCGCCCCCTTCATGCCGCGCCATCCCTCGGAATACGGCAATCTGCTGCGCGAGCTGATCGCCGAGCACAAGGTCGATTGCTGGCTGGTCAACACCGGCTGGACCGGCGGCGCCTACGGCACCGGCCGCCGCATGCCGATCAAGGTGACGCGCGCTCTTCTGGGCGCCGCGCTCGATGGTTCGCTGAAGTCGGCCGAGTTCCGCACCGACGCCAATTTCGGCTTCGAGGTGCCGGTGGCGGTTCCGGGTGTCGACGGCGCCATTCTCGACCCGCGCTCGACCTGGGCGGACAAGGCCGGCTACGACCGCCAGGCGGCGAAGCTGGTCAACATGTTCGCGACCAATTTCGAGAAGTTCGAGCGTCACGTCGACGCCACCATCCTGGGCGCAGCGCCGCGCCTGCAGGAGGCGGCGGAATAATCGCTGCCTCGAGCGTCCTCACCTCCAGGGCCCGGCCAGCGCAATTCCAGGAAAAGTGCAAAACGGTTTTCCGTCCGGAATTGCGCCAACATTGAGAGCCAGGGAGGATTCGCCGTTTCCGTGAAACGGTGAAGCCCCCTGCGCCGGGCCTTTTCTTTTTGCAGCCGTCGCGTCATGAGTGCTCCATGGCGAGCGACGACGACATCATCATATCAGGCGAAGCGGTCATCCATGCGGGCGACCTGCATGAGGACTTCATCCGCTCGTCCGGCCCGGGCGGCCAGAACGTCAACAAGGTAGCCACCGCCGTACAGTTGCGCTTCGACGCGGCGAACGCTTCGGGCCTTAGCGAGCGGGTCCGCGTCCGCGCGATCAAGCTTGCCGGCCAGCGCGCCACCAAGGACGGCGTCATCGTCATCGAGGCCGGCCGGTTCCGCACCCAGGAGCAGAACCGCGCCGACGCGCGGGCGCGCCTGACCGCGCTGGTCGCCAAGGCGGCCGAGCCGCCACCGCCGCCGCGCAAGAAGACCAGGCCGTCCAAAGGCGCCGTGGAGCGCCGCCTCAAGAGCAAGGCAGGCCGGTCGACGGTGAAGAAGCTGCGCGGTCGCGTCGACAGCGACTGAGAACAGCATGCCGGAAACGAGCGGCCGTTTTCGGGTCGCGGAACTCTTCCTTCGGTGGCATGCTTTCGGGCCAATTGATCGGATCGATCCATGCTCGTTCTGCCCAAAGGCGTCCGCCACATGCCGGGCTACATCGCTCGCCCCGCCCAGGAAGCGCTGGTCAAGGAGATCCGGCGCGTGGTGCAGGCCGCACCCCTCTACGTGCCCGCCATGCCGCGCACCGGCAAGCAGATGAGCGTGCGCATGACCAATTGCGGCGCGCTTGGCTGGGTGACCGACAAGGAGCGCGGCTACCGCTACCAGCCGACGCATCCGGTGACCGGCGAGCCTTGGCCGCCGATCCCCGAGGCGCTGCTGCAATTGTGGCGCGAAGTCTCGGCTTACCCGCATCCGCCCGAGGCCTGTCTTGTCAACTTCTATGCGGCGGACGCCAGGATGGGTCTGCACCAGGATCGCGACGAGCAGGATTTTGACGCGCCCGTTGTGTCGGTCTCGCTGGGCGACGACTGCCTGTTCCGGGTCGGCCAGAACACGCGCGAAGGCGGCACCAAATCGTTCAGGCTGAAGAGCGGCGACGTCGTCGTGCTCGGCGGCGAGGGGCGCCTCGCCTTCCATGGCGTCGATCGCATCTATCCGGCGACATCGGCGCTGTTGAAGAATGGCGGCCGCATCAATCTGACGCTGCGGCGGGTGACGGTGCCTGGCTGACCATGTCCGGGGGCAACGCGATTTTAAGGACACCCACGCTACAAGCGCGGTTGCCAAATCGAGATCGCCATGGAACCGAACTGGATCAGGACCCGAAGCCTCTTGGACGTGGCAATGGTCACGGTCGTATCGATGATCGGTATCTGGATGGCCGAGGTCTACCTGAGCATGTTGTGGAACCTCGACGGCAGAGGGTTTTCCGAGCTATCGCACAGGCTGCCCTACTGGGATTTCACCAATCTCTGGGCCGGCTCCCGCCTGGCCATCGACGGCCATGTTGCCGTGCTTTTCGATGCGGACGCCTACCGCGCGGCGTTGCGCGGCATGTTCTCGCCCGACCTTCCAAATCAGGAATGGAGCTATCCGCCGAACATCCTCTTGCTCGGCGTCCCGCTCGCGACCCTGCCGATCCTGCCCGCCTATCTGGTCTGGACGTTCGGGACCGTTCTGTGTCTGTGGCTGGCAATCCGGCCGCTGAAACTCGGAGCGCTGGTGGAACTGGCGGTCGTCCTCAGTCCCGCCGTTATCTGGAACTCGATATTCGGTCAGAACGGCGGCTGTTCCTGACCGAAACCCGTCCCTTGATGACGGCGATCATGGAGGCGCCTTATCCGCAGCCTTATCAGTATAATGCGATAACGTTGTTCTTCACGGCGAGGGCGCTCGGCTTCGGGCTAACCGCCGCCTATGGCGCCCAGGCGGTCGCGACTATCATTTCCATCGCCATAGCGGTCTGGCTCTGGCGGCCGGGGCGCCAGGTCTCGCATCAGGAACGCGTGGCGCTGACCGCTGTCCTTGCGATCCTTGCCACGCCCTACGGCTACACCTACGACACGATCGGTCTGGCCGTCGCTGTCGCCATGCTGGCCGCGATGACGTCAAGGCCGCCCCGGCTGATACTCGCGATTTGCTGGCTCTGGCCTTTCGTCACGCATTACTTCACCTGGGGCGGATATTGCGTTGCCGTCCTGGTGCCATTGTTTCTCGCGCGTGGATGCTGTCTACGATATGGACGGGAAGCCGGAAGGCTGAAATCTCCGCAAAGCCGTCGCTGGCGTAGCGGTTCAGGGCGCAGCCGTTCTGGGGCAACTGCCCCGGCGATTTTCCGTCTGGCATAGCGCAAGGAAGAGGGCTTCCGCGTCCCGAATTTTCAGCGATCCAGATTGGATCGTGGCGCGAAGGAGCTGCCTCGCAGATGTGAAGAATGGCGATCCGGCGTCGGGCGCGGCCTCACAGCTTCCTCAGCGCCACTTCCTCGATCAAATGGTTGGCGCCTTTGCGCAGGATGAGATCGGCCCGCGCCCTGGTCGGCAGGATGTTCTCGCGCAGGTTCTTCAGGTTGATATTGGCCCAAAGCCCCTCAGCAATGGCCCGCGCGGCATCCTCGGAAAGCTGCGAATAGCGGTGGAAGAAGGAGTCCGGATTGCGGAAGGCGGTCTCGCGCAGCCGCATGAAGCGCTGGATGTACCATTGGTGGATCAGCTTCTCGTCGGCATCGATATAGATGGCGAAATCGAAGAAGTCTGACAAGAACGGCACGATCTTGCCGTCCTTCGGCAGCTTGCCCGGCTGCAGCACGTTGATGCCTTCGAAGATCAGGATGTCGGGACGGTCGATGGTGACGAACTCGCCGGGGATGACGTCATAGGTCAGGTGCGAGTAGACCGGCGCGCGGACGCTGCCTTGCGCCGATTTGATGCCGGACAGGAATCTCAGCAGCGCGCCGACATCGTAGCTCTCGGGAAATCCCTTGCGCTCCATGAGGTTCTCGCGGCGCAGGATCTCATTGGGCAGCAGGAAGCCGTCGGTGGTGATGAGATCGACCTTGGGGCTCGACGGCCAGCGCGCCAGAAGCTCCTTCAGCACACGCGCCGTGGTCGACTTGCCGACCGCGACCGAACCGGCGATGCCGATGATGAAAGGCGTCTTGACGATGTCCTGCGCCTTGAAGAAGGCCTGGCGCTGCCTGAACAGCAGCTGGCTCGCCTCGACATGCGCCGAGAGCAGGCGGGAAAGCGACAGGTAGATGCGCTTGACCTCTTCGAGGTTGACCGGGTCATTGAGCGAGCGCAGCCGGTCGATCTCGTCCTCGGTCAGCGTCAGCGGCGTGTCGGCGCGGAACTGCGACCATTGCTCGGCGGAGAAGAAGCGATAAGGGGAATACTTCTCGGTCGGAGTCAGCTGGTCCATCGGGTTTCCTGCCCTCCTCGCCGTGTGCCCCGGGCGTCAAACCCGGGGGCGGGACGCCTTTTCGGCAACCCCCGAGCGGCCGGTGCGGCCCTCGAGCTCCTTGAGCACGTCGTCCAACGGAACGCCCGCGATGCCGAGCACGACCAGCCAATGATACAGAAGATCCGCGCTTTCCGAAACGAGGGCCTGCTTGTCGCCGCGGACGGCGGCGATCACGGCTTCCACAGCCTCCTCGCCGAGCTTCTGCGCCGCCTTGTCCATGCCCTTGGCGAACAGTTTCGCCGTCCATGAGTCCGGGTCGCCGGAATGGGCGCGCTGATGGATGATCGTTTCCAGCTCGGCGAGCGAAAATTGAGCCATGTCGGTCATCTATCTGCTTGTTTAAGCATGATCTTTTCCGAAAACCGGTCCCCAACCTTGCGGGATCATGCTTTAAGCCCGATGGGCGGCCGAGTCCAGCCGCATCGGCAGGCCGGCCTTGGCCATGTATGCCTTGGCCTCGGCGATCGAGTAAGTGCCGAAATGGAAGATCGAGGCGGCAAGCACGGCGCCAGCATGGCCGTCGCGGATGCCTTCGACCAGGTGATCGAGCGTTCCGACGCCGCCCGAAGCGATGACCGGCGCGCGCACCGCGTCGGCGACGGCGCGGGTCAGCGCGATGTCGTAGCCGGCCTTCGTGCCGTCGCGGTCCATCGAGGTCAGCAGGATCTCGCCGGCGCCGCGATCGACCATGCGTGCGGCGAAGTCGACCGCGTCGATGCCCGTCTTCTCGCGACCGCCATGGGTGAAGATCTCCCAGCGGTCGGCCTCGCCGGCCGCCGACACCTTCTTGGCGTCGATGGCCACGACGATGCACTGGTTGCCGAACTTGTCGGCGGCCTCCGTGACGAAATCGGGGTTCTTCACCGCCGCCGTGTTGATCGACACCTTGTCGGCGCCGGCCAGAAGCAGCTTGCGGATATCGGCCACCTGGCGCACGCCGCCGCCGACGGTGAGCGGCATGAAGCATTGCTCGGCGGTCCGGGCGACCACGTCGAAGATCGTCTCGCGATTGTCCGACGAGGCGGTGATGTCGAGGAAGCACAGCTCATCGGCGCCCGCGGCATCATAAGCCTTGGCGGCTTCGACCGGATCGCCGGCGTCGATGAGGTCGACGAAATTGACGCCCTTGACCACGCGGCCGTTTTTGACGTCCAGGCAGGGGATGACGCGGGCTTTCAGCATCACTTGCTTTCCAGGGTGGACAGCAGGTCGACCACCAGCTCGCCGACCAGCGGCGGCACGTCGCCCTTGGGGTCGAAGGCCGGATCGTAGGCGGAAATGGTGAGCCCGGCGATGGCAAGCGGACCGGCAAGGCCGCACATCGCCATGCGCACTTGCTCCGGCACCGGGCCGCCGGGCGTGGTGTAGCGGTTGGCCTGCAGCTTCTCGGGGTCATGCACGTCGAGATCGACATGCATGTGGACCGGGCGTGCGCCGTCGGCTTTCAGTCTCTGCGCAGCGCTCTTCCAGTCGGGGCATTCGGTCCGGACGATCGGCAGCTTTTCCAGCAGTTCTCTTTCGGCGGCGTCGAGGTCGCGCGCGTTGACTAGGACGCTGCGCGACGGATCGACTGGCTTGAAGCCGGGGATCTGGTTCGCCATCCGCCGCCAGCAGAGGCCGAGCACGGTGGCCAGCGCCATGCCGTCGAGGAAGCCCGTTGTGGTGGTCTCCGGCGTGTTGAGGTCCCCATGCTGGTCGGCCCAGATGATGGCGTCGGCGCCGGCGCCTGCCACGGCGCCGGCGGCGGTCAGGCAGTTGCCGGCCAGCACGATCGGAAACCGCTTCTTGTCCAGCGCCATGCGAACTTCGCCTGAAACGGCGTTGCAGACGGCAAAGCCGGTGCCGATCTCGCGCTCTTCTTCGTCCTCGACCACCTTGCCGATGTCGTTCACCTCGACGTCGTGGCCGGCGAGCTTCAGCGCCTCGGCCAGCCCGCCCGAGATGAGCGCGTCCGGGCCCTGGCCGCAGCCACCGTGGAAGTGGCCGCTGTCATAGGATGCCAGGATGATCGAGATGTTCACTATTCTGCCTCCGCCCGTTCGCCGCGCAGGATCGCCAGTGCCTCGGCCGGGTCGATACGTCCGTCATATAGGGCGCGGCCCGAGATCGCGCCTTCGAGTTTTTGCGCGTCGGGCATGGTCATGCGCACGATGTCGGCAATCGAGGCGAGGCCGCCGGATGCGATCACGGGAATGGAAACCGCTTCCGCGAGGTCGATGGTCGAATCCCAGTTGATGCCGGTCAGCACGCCGTCGCGGTCGATGTCGGTGTAGATGATAGCGGCAACGCCGGCGCCCTCGAATTTCCTGGCCAGCTCGATGACGCCGAGCTCGGAGGCTTCGGCCCAGCCCTCGACGGCCACCTTGCCGCCCTTGGCGTCGATGCCGACTGCGATTTTTCCCGGAAAAGCCTTGCACGCTTCCTTGACGAGTTCGGGTTCGCGCACGGCCACAGTGCCGAGGATGACGCGCGTCAGGCCGCGGTCCAGCCAGTCTTCGATCTGCGGCAAGGTGCGGATTCCGCCGCCGAGCTGCACCGGGTTCTTCGTCGCCCTGAGGATAGCCCCGACCGCGGCGCTGTTGACGCTCTGGCCCTTGAAGGCGCCGTTGAGGTCGACGACATGCAGCCACTCGAAGCCCTGGTCCTCGAAGGCCCGTGCCTGCGCGGCGGGGTCGTCATTATAGATCGTGGCGGTGGCCATGTCGCCGTGTTTCAGGCGCACGCATTTGCCGTCCTTGAGGTCTATGGCTGGAAACAGGATCATGGGTCAGTCGCCCTCGACGATGACGAAATGACCGGTCGAAGCGGCGAGCCGGAATTTCGAGGCGTGCTGATATTCAGGCGAATGATAGCATTCGATTGCCTTGTCGTAGGACTCGAACTCCACCAGCACGTGACGGTTGCCGGTCGGTCCTTCCGGGCTCTCGTAGCGGCCCGCGCGGACCGCGAATTTCGCCCCGTATTTCGCGAAGGCGACGGCATTCGCTTCGATATACTGCTTGTAGACGTCGGGATCGCGGACATCGATCATCGCCATCCAATAGCCCTTCCTGCTCATTTTCAGGGCCTCCATTTCAGGAAATTGGTGATCAGCGCCAGGCCGAGCGCCTGGCTCTTCTCGGGATGGAACTGCGTGCCGGCGAGGTTGTCGCGGGCGACCGCCGCCGTCACCGGGCCGCCATAGTCGGCAACCGCCAGCACCTCGTCCGGGTTCTTCGCGTCCAGATGATAGGAATGGACGAAATAGGCGTGCAGTCCCCTCGGGCCGGTCTCGATGCCGGAAAACAGCGGATGGGGGCGGATAAGGTCGATCGTGTTCCAGCCGATCTGCGGGATTTTCAGCGTTGGATCGGAGGGCTGAATCTCCTTGACGTCGCCGGCGATCCAGCCAAGGCCCTTGGTGATGGTCTTTTCCAACCCGCGTTGCGACATCAACTGCATGCCGACGCAGATGCCGAGGAACGGCCGCCCCTTGGCGATTGCCGCTTCCTCCACCGCCTCCCACATGCCTGGCACCGCGTGCAGGCCGGCGGCGCAGTCGGCATAGGCGCCGACGCCCGGCAGCACGATGCGGTCGGCGGAACGCACCCGCTCGGCATCGGCCGTCAGCTCGATCGTCGCTGCAATGCCTCCCTCGCGCGCGGCGCGCTCGAAAGCCTTGGTGGCCGAGCGCAGATTGCCCGAGCCGTAGTCGATGATGGCTACCCGCATGTCAGGGCCTTCCAGGCGTATGGGTCAGGCCCAGCGCCATGCCGGTTTGCGGCGGTCGCGCCAGCGACGCGTCCGGTATGATGCGCGGCATTGGCGTTGGCTCTGGCTCATGGTCATCGACCTCCGCCGCAAAGCGTATCTCGGCATCGGCGAGATCGCCGGCCTCGACCACGCCCCATTCGCGCCAGCCGCGCCGCCGCAGAGTCGCGATGCGCAGGGCCTGGCCTTCGAAGCCGACATAGAGCGAGACCAGCAGTGACAGCATTGATCCGGCC
>NZ_RZRY01000195.1:0-9004 GCF_003998035.1 Mesorhizobium sp. M2A.F.Ca.ET.039.01.1.1
AATCGCGCATAGACGAAGTCGCCGGTGACGTCGGCGATCGCCGGATATTTGGCGTGGTCGGCATAGACGATCGCGGCGTTGTATTTGCGCGCCAATGCGGGGAACTCCGGCACGATGAAGCTGTCGTGGCGCACTTCGAGCGCATGGCGCAAAGGCACGCCATCCTGCTTCTCGGGCAGAAGCTTCAGGAACGCTTCGAAATCGTCGGCATCGAATTTCTTGGTCGGCGCGAACTGCCACAGAATTGGGCCGAGCTTGTCGCCGAGCGCGGTAACGCCGGAGCCGAGGAAGCGCATCATCGATTCACCGGCCTCGCCGAGCACGCGGCGATTGGTGACGAAGCGGTTGCCCTTGAGCGAGAAGACAAAGCCATCCGGCGCGTCGTCGGCCCATTTGACGAAAGTCGGTTCCTTGAAGCTGGAATAATAGGTGCCGTTGACCTCGATGCTCGGCACTTGGCGGCTGGCGTAGTGCAGTTGCTTGGCCTTGGCGAGCTTCTCCGGATAGAAGGAGGTATCCCACGGCTCGAAGGTCCAGCCGCCCATGCCGGAGCGGATTTTTCCTTGGGCAGTCATCGTCTTCCTCCTCCGTTTGAACCTGCTATCAGGCTGCCCGGTCGACGGGCTTCACCATGTCGACCAATGTCCATCCTGGTCTGTATGGATTGACGCGGCGACCCGTTTCACGATAGCCGTACGCCGCATAGAGCGCGATGTTCCGCGCCATGCGCGGATTGGTGTAGAGCCGCACTTCCGGCACTCCCCATGACCGGGCCTGCTTGTCGGCGAAGTCGAGCAATCTGATGCCGAGCTTCCTGCCCTGGAAGGCCGGCGAAACGGCGATGCTGAAGATCATGGCGTGGTCCGCATGACGCTCGAGCACGATCAATCCGGCGAGGTCCGAGCCTTCTTGCAGCAGCCAGACTTCGCCGCGCCCGATGCGCGGCCCATAATCCTCGGTGACCGGGATCGGGGGCGCGTCGAAGATGGCCGTGTAGGGCGCATAGGCTTCGGTGGTCAGCGCGACGATGCCGGCGAGATCGTCGGGGCGGGCCAGCCTCATGATTGGTCGACTCCGGCAGCGCTCGCGACAACCTTCTGCATCCCGGCAGCTATGGCCGCGACGGTATCGAAGCGGCTTTCGATGGAGATCAGGCCGCTACCTGCCATCACTCGGCCGCTTCGCGTTTGCCTCCGGGGCGCCGCTCCAGAAGCTCCTTCAGGAACTGGCCGGTATAGCTGCGCTTCTCGCGCACGATCGCTTCGGGCGTGCCTGATGCCACAAGCTCGCCGCCGCCGTCGCCGCCCTCGGGGCCGAGATCGAGCACCCAGTCGGCGGTCTTGATCACCTCGAGATTGTGCTCGATGACCACCACGGTGTTGCCCTGGTCGACCAGCTCGTGCAGCACTTCGAGCAGCTTGGCCACGTCGTGGAAGTGCAGGCCGGTGGTCGGCTCGTCGAGGATGTAGAGCGTCTTGCCGGTCGCCTTGCGCGACAATTCCTTGGCGAGCTTGATGCGCTGCGCCTCGCCGCCCGACAGCGTCGTCGCCTGCTGGCCGATATGAATGTAGCCGAGGCCGACCTGGTTCAGCGTCACCAGCTTGTCGCGCACGCCTGGCACCGCCGAGAAGAACTCGACGCCTTCCTCGACGGTCATGTCGAGCACGTCGGCGATCGACTTGCCCTTGAATAGCACGTCGAGCGTCTCGCGGTTATAGCGCTTGCCATGGCAGACGTCGCAGGTGACGTAGACGTCGGGCAGGAAGTGCATCTCGATCTTGATGACGCCGTCGCCCTGGCAGGCCTCGCAGCGGCCGCCCTTGACGTTGAAGGAGAAGCGCCCCGGCTGGTAGCCGCGCGCCTTGGCTTCGGGGAGTCCGGCGAACCAGTCGCGGATCGGCGTGAAAGCGCCGGTATAGGTCGCCGGGTTGGAGCGCGGCGTGCGGCCGATCGGCGACTGGTCGATGTCGATGACCTTGTCGAGGAATTCCAGCCCCTCGATGCGGTCGTGCTCGGCCGGATGCTCGCGCGAGCCCATGATGCGGCGCGAGGCCGCCTTGAACAGCGTCTCGATCAGGAAGGTCGACTTGCCGCCGCCCGACACGCCGGTGACCGCGGTGAAGGTGCCGAGCGGGATTTCGGCCGTGACGTTCTTCAGATTGTTGCCGCGCGCGCCGACCACCTTGATGCGCCGGTTCTTCTTGGCTTCGCGGCGCACCGCGGGCGTCGCCACTTCGAGCTCGCCGGACAGGTACTTGCCGGTGATCGAGGCGGGCGTCGCCATGATCTGCTGCGGCGTGCCTTGCGCGATGATGCGGCCGCCGTGGATGCCGGCGGCCGGGCCGATGTCGACGACATAGTCGGCATGCAGGATGGCGTCCTCGTCATGCTCGACGACGATCACCGTGTTGCCGATATCGCGCAGGTGCTTCAGCGTGTCGAGCAGACGCGCATTGTCGCGCTGGTGCAGGCCGATCGACGGCTCGTCCAGCACATAGAGCACGCCGGTGAGGCCTGAGCCGATCTGCGAGGCCAGCCGGATGCGCTGGCTTTCGCCGCCGGACAACGTGCCGGAGTTGCGCGACAGCGTCAGATAGTCGAGGCCGACATCGTTCAAGAAGCGCAGCCGCTCGCGGATCTCCTTGAGCACGCGCACCGCGATCTCGTTCTGCTTGTCGTTGAGCTGCGCCGGCAGGTCGGTGAACCACTGGTCGGCCTTGCGGATCGACAGCTCGGTCACTTCGCCGATGTGCTTGCCGCCGATCTTCACCGCCAGCGCCTCCGGCTTCAGCCTGTAGCCGTTGCAGGCGGGGCAGGGCGTGGCCGACATGAAGCGCTCGATCTCCTCGCGCATCCAGGCCGATTCCGTTTCCTTCCAGCGCCGGTCGAGATTGGGGATCACGCCCTCGAAGGTCTTGGTGGTCTTGTAGGAGCGCAGGCCGTCATCATACTGGAAGGTGATCTCGCGCTCGCCGGTGCCATGCAGCACGGCTTCTTTTGCCTGGGCGCTCAGATCCTTGAACTTGTCGCCGAGCTTGAAGCCATAGGCCTTGCCCAGCGCTTCAAGCGTCTGCGCGTAATAGGGCGAGGTCGACTTCGCCCACGGGCTGATGGCGCCGTCGCGCAGCGAGACGTTCTCGTCCGGCACGACGAGGTTGGGATCGATGGCGCGCTGGCTGCCGAGGCCGTCGCAGGTCGGGCAGGCGCCGAACGGGTTGTTGAAGGAGAACAGCCTCGGTTCGATCTCGGGAATGGTGAAGCCGGACACCGGGCAGGCGAATTTTTCCGAGAACAGGATGCGCTCATGCGTCTCGTTCTTCGACTTGTTGACCGAGTCCTCGCCGGTCAGGCTGGAGTCGAGCGGCCGGTCGGCGAACTCGGCCACAGCAAGGCCGTCGGCGAGCTTCAGCGCCGTCTCCATCGAATCCGCGAGCCTGGTGGCTAGGTCCCCGCGCACGACGATGCGGTCGACGACGACGTCGATGTCGTGCTTGTACTTCTTGTCCAGCGCCGGCACGTCGGCGATCTCGTAGAAGGTGCCGTCGACCTTGACGCGCTGGAAACCCTTCTTCTGCAGCTCGAGCAGTTCCTTGCGGTATTCGCCCTTGCGGCCGCGCACGATCGGCGCGAGCAGATAGAGGCGGGTGCCTTCGTCCAGCGCCAGCACGCGGTCGACCATCTGGCTGACCGTCTGGCTCTCGATCGGCAGGCCGGTGGCGGGCGAATAGGGGATGCCGACGCGCGCGAAAAGCAGGCGCATATAGTCGTAGATCTCGGTGACGGTGCCAACCGTCGAGCGCGGGTTGCGCGAGGTGGTCTTCTGCTCGATCGAGATGGCGGGCGACAGGCCGTCGATCTGGTCGACATCCGGCTTCTGCATCATCTCTAGGAACTGCCGGGCATAGGCCGACAGGCTTTCGACGTAGCGGCGCTGGCCCTCGGCATAGATGGTGTCGAAAGCGAGCGACGACTTGCCGGAGCCCGACAGTCCAGTCATGACGATCAGGCTGTCGCGCGGCAGGTCGAGATCGACGTTCTTGAGATTGTGTTCGCGCGCCCCGCGAATGGAAAGATATTTATGGTCGGCCATCGCCGGTCGCCGCCTCAGATCTGGAATTTGCTGGATTGGGCGGGTTTGTCCCGGCCATCCCCTATGTAGGTATTTTTGCCGCCACGTCGAGAGACGCCACAATCTCGACGGAACAAGCCGATTATGGGTTTAACCGCCTTTCGCGCGAGCGGGCAAGCGGAAAGAACAAAGGCCGAACACGCTCCTGACAAAGCGTTGTGGAAACATTCGCGTCATGCGCTGTGCAAACAGTTGCTCGAAGCCTCGTGAAGACAAGTGTCGCCGATGCCCGCCTCGTCGATCCACGAGCCACTCGGCTTACCCGCACGTAACCTCCCGGCGATCACATTTTTCGGTAACCGGCTATTCAACGGTTGACGACGGCGACTCACGGGGGCAGTCTCAAAGGCGTCAACGAAGCCGGCTGTCTTTCGATGGCCTCGCCGCCCAACAGGCGGCCTGCGAGACGCCGCAGGCGATAGCGATTAGCGCTTCGAACGACATTGTCGCAACGGACCCAGGAGCGGAGCATGACGCCACCGGACAGTCCCTTGAGGCTCCACACGGAGATGGAGCCGCGGCGGGCATAAGTGCCAGGGCAGACTTGAAACGCCGGCCCGACAAACCGTGACTTGCCGATTCCCTACAATCAGAGACCATAGTCGGATCGTCGGCTGAACGCCGCGTTGCATCCGAAACAGAACGCCGGCAGTCCACTCCCGGCCAAAGTTGGATTTCAGATCCATGAAGCCCCATCCGTCTGCACAGCAGGGATGGGGCTTACATTTTGTGGGGCGCTCAACCCGCGACCGCGATCAGTGGTTCGGTAGCTTCATCCCGCCCGTTGCCATGTCGATCGTTATGCTGCCGCCGATCCTGACATCGGTGTTGCCGATCTTGAACGAGCCGTCGCTGCCGGCGGGCTGCGCGTCATCGGGTTCCGGCTGCGGCGCCGGTTTGGCGATGCGATAGTCGCCGCTGACGCCGGGCAGTTTCTGCGACTGGCTGTCGTCGGCCAGTGCGGTGCCGGCCATCAAGGCGCCGGCAAGAGCGGCGAGGGCGGCGCATAAATGTCTGGACTGAACGGACCTGATCATGCGCGGACTATAGGGACGCGGCTGAAGCGATGCCAGACGCGCGGCGATCAAATTGCCGCGCGCCTACTCCGCTATATCAGGCCGCTTTCTTGCGCGTGTCATACACGTGGTCGACGAGGCCCCAGTCCTTCGCTTCCGCGGCGCTCATGAAGTAGTCGCGGTCGAGCGTGCGCTCCACTTCCTCGTAGGTGCGGCCGCAATGCCTGGCGTAGAGCTCCGTCATATGCTGCTTGGTGCGCACGATGTCCTCGGCGTGGCGCTGGATGTCGGAAGCCTGGCCCTGGAAACCGCCAAGCGGCTGATGCAGGACGATCCTGGTGTTGGGCAGCGCGATGCGGCGTCCCGGGGAGCCCGCCATCAGGAGAAACGAGCCCATCGAGGCGGCGAAGCCCATGCAGACCGTCGACACCGGACAGGAGATGTATTGCATCGTGTCGTAGATGGCGAAGCCGCTGGTCACCATGCCGCCGGGCGAGTTGATGTAGAGCGAGATCTCCTTGTCGGGATTGTCGGATTCCAGCGACAGCAGCTGGGCACAGACCAGCGCCGAGACATTGTCGTTGATCTCGCCATTGATGAAGACGATGCGCTCGCGCAGCAACCGCGAAAAGATATCGAAGGAACGTTCGCCGCGGCTCGACTGCTCGATGACCATCGGCACCAGATTGGCAATGCTCATGACGGGTTTCCTCTTATCAGGCCGCGCGCAGCATCATGCAGGGCGCATTGGCCGCGGTCGGGGTCTTGCGCGCATAAAGCGAGAGCCCGCAGCCGGCGCCGGCAATGGCCAGAACAGGCTCAGCCACCGGCACGAAGCCATCATGCACGATCCGAAGATGCGTGCCTCCGGAGGCTGTCCGGGCCAGCGTGAAGGTGACGATGCTGTCAAAGGCGGGAAGCTGGTCGGCATCCTTGTCGGCCGGCCGCTCGCGCCAGGAATAGCGCAGCAGCCGGCCAGGCTCGGCTTCCAGCACCTCGCATTCGATCGGCGCATCCGGTCCGGCAAAGGTGAAGCAGCTGCCAGCTTCCGCCTTGATGTCGTTCGGCATCATCCAGGCGGCCAGCAGTTCCGGCTCGGTCAGCGCCCGCCAGACCTTTTCCGGCGGATCGGCAAGCTCGCATTCGAAGCTGAGCGGGGCCTCTGCCGCTGTCGGATTCTCTGCCTTGGTCATTGGGCCATTCCCTTCAGAACCGTCTTCAACTTCTCGATGCCTTCCGGCCAGAAGGCGCGGTAGCGTTCGATCCAGCCGAGCAGCGGGTCGAGCCCCTGCGGATCGGCGCGGTAGTAGGCGTTGCGGCCAGCGCGCCGCTCGACCACCAGGCCGGCGCCGCGCAGAATGGCGAGATGCTGCGAGACCGCCGGCTGCGACACGCTCATGCCGGCGCGCAGCTCGGTCACTGTCATCTCGCTGGCGGTCAGCCGCTCATAGACGGCGCGACGGGTGGGGTCGGCGAGCGCCCGGAAAATCTCTGCTTCGATCATGCGGAAAGCATAAGTCGATACTTATAGATTTGGCAAGCGCTGTTTTTATGATGTCCAGCGCTTCACCGGATTCGCGGCTCCGTCGAAGCTTGCTTCGAAGATCGGCGATGCGAGCACGGCATGGATGCGGAGCATGCCGGACCCAATGTTGCGAAAGCCATGCCTGCGATGCGCCGGGATGATCAGCGACTGCCCCGCAGTCAGTACTGCTCGCCTGTCTTCGATCCACATTTCGGCCTCGCCGGCAATCACTGTCAGCACTTCCTCCACCGAATGCGAATGGGTCGGCGCCCCGGTTGCCGGTTCGACCCACTGTTCGAATATGCAAAGCTCGGCCGCGCCGTTGGCGGCGGCAACACGCATCCGCGTCTCCACTCCGGTCCGCCAAAGTTCGCGCGGCTGATCCTCATGTGTCAGGGTGTTCATTCGGAGATATCCCCTTTCGTTTCCCACACCAGGACACTACCTCTTGCTGACATTCCTTGACAGAAGCATCGGTTATGCTAGAACGAAAGAGGAACAAAAACCTTGTGGGAAAAGCCAGCCTTTACGGGCGTGGGCGGCCCTGAGGCTGTAAGGTGAGCGACTTAAAATTTGTTTCGGATGAGCGCGGAGAAGTACGATGGCGGGTAGCGTCAACAAGGTCATTCTGGTCGGCAATCTCGGGGCGGACCCTGAAATCCGCCGCCTGAATTCCGGCGATCCGGTCGTCAACATCCGCATCGCCACCTCGGAAAGCTGGCGCGACAAGAATTCGGGCGAGCGCAAGGAAAAGACCGAGTGGCATAATGTCGTCATCTTCAACGACCAGCTCGCCAAGGTGGCCGAGCAGTATCTGAAGAAGGGCATGAAGGTCTATGTCGAGGGCCAGCTGCAGACCCGCAAATGGCAGGACCAGACCGGCAATGACCGCTACACGACCGAGGTGGTGCTGCAGAAATTCCGTGGCGAGCTGCAGATGCTCGACGCGCGCGGCGAGGGCGGTAGCGGCCAGGTCGGTAACTATTCAGGCGGCAGCAGCCGTGGTTCCGATTTCGGCCAGTCGGGCCCGAACGAAGGTTTCAGCCGCGGTGGCGGCGGTTCCAGGGGCGGCGGGGGCGGCGGCGCGTCGCGGGAGCTGGATGACGAGATCCCGTTCTAAGCGTCTCGACATGGTCGTTTAGAGGAAGGCGATGTCGCTCGGACCGCTTCCGTCGGCGCCGCCTCCAATCCCATGGCATGCCTTCGCGGCCTTTGCCGCTTAGCCATCCATCCTTCGCCGGCAGTAACCTTCATAGAGCGGGACACTTGTGAGGGCTTCGGCCGGCGTAGGCCGGTTCTCGGAACCCGCCATTTTCTGCGCGGCCTGACCTGAATCTCAACAGGCCTTAGCGCGGACCGGAATTTCTCAAGGAAGACCACCGTGAAAGCACGCGTCAAATGGGTCGAGGAACGCACCTTTGTCGGCGAATCCGGCAGCGGCCATAAGGTCGTGCTGGGCACGGCGCATGGGCCGGATGGCAAGACGCCTGGGCCGAGCCCGATGGAACTGGTGCTGATCGGCACCGGCGGCTGCTCGGCCTATGACGTCGTGCATATCCTGGAGAAAGGCCGCGAGGCGGTCGAGGATTGCGTGGTGGAGCTCGACGCCGACCGGGCCGAGACCGACCCGAAAGTGTTCACCCGCATCCATATGCATTTCATCGTCAAGGGCCGCGCGCTCTCGCATGACAAGGTGAAACGGGCGATCGACCTGTCGATCGAGAAATACTGCTCGGCCAGCGCGATGATGGCGAAGACGGCGACGATCACGCATGATTTCGAGGTGGTCGAGACGGGGGCGCAGTAGGGCAGTAGGGCAGTAGGGCAGTAGGGCAGTAGGGCAGTAGGGCAGTAGGGCAGTAGGTGGGCTGCTTCGCAGCCTCTTAGGCTGCCATGAGCGCCCTGACGCCGTCGGCCACGAACTGGACCGCCAAGGCCGCCAGGATCACGCCGAGCAACCTGGTCAGAATCGAGCGGCCGGTCTGGCCGAGGATGCGGTCGATGCGTTCCGACAGCACAAACACCAGATAGGTGATGACGAGGCAGAGGAAGATGATGCCGACCAGGGCTGCCTGCGCGGCAAAGCCTTCGAAATGTCCCGACAACAGCACGGTCGCCGAGATCGCGCCAGGGCCGGCGATCAGCGGGATCGCCAGCGGGAAGGCGGCGATGTTGTGGATCATGTCCTTGGTGATGGCGACGTCGCCGATCTTCTCCTTGCGGTCCTGGCGGCGCTCGAACACCATTTCGAAGGCGATGAAGAACAAGAGAAAGCCGCCGGCGACGCGGAAGGCCGGCAGCGTGATGCCGAACACCGACAGTATCGAGGTCCCG
>NZ_RZRY01000195.1:9014-9541 GCF_003998035.1 Mesorhizobium sp. M2A.F.Ca.ET.039.01.1.1
CATGACCAGAAAGCCGATCACCGAGGCGCGCACCGAGACCTGTTGGCGCTCCTCTCGGTTCATGCCGCGCGTCACGGCGAGGAAGAGCGGCGCCAGCCCCGGCGGGTCGATGGTCACCAGTATGGTGACGAAGGCGTTGAACAGGCTGTCGAAACTCGGCATCGCTGGCCCCTCCCGCCAGGCGAAGCCCAGCCTCTGCAATTGGTAAAGCAAAGCCCAGGCGCTGGAAACAGGCGGGAAGATGGTTTCGCGAACCTGGTGAAGCCCGGCGGCGCAAAGGATGGCTACGGCTCTTGTTTTGTGCCGCTGCGATCTTCGGTAGTCATCAGCTCTCACCCACCCGCCGGGCCAAAAACTCCACCTCCATGCGCCAGGTCGCGCCGCCGTCATGCGAGCGCTCGCCCAGCCAGCGGAACGAGTTTTCGGTAATGCGCGAAAAGCTCCAGCGTACCGACGCGCCGGTTCCGTCGGCGCCGACCTGGACGATCGTGTCGCCCTCGGCGCTGCCGAGCTGCCGGCTGTAGTAC
>NZ_RZRY01000196.1:0-9537 GCF_003998035.1 Mesorhizobium sp. M2A.F.Ca.ET.039.01.1.1
CGTCAATCCAAGTCGAAGGTACCCCCGTTGCTCTCCCGATCAGATGAGCCTCGACTCTGTCTAACTTTCTCCGGACAGCCCTGCCCATGTGGGAGAAGGTGTCGCCGAAGGCGACGGATGAGGGGTGCTCCAGGGAAAACCAACGTCTCACTCCGCTGGAACACCCCTCATCCGTCTCGGCGCTGCGCGCCGATCCACCTTCTCCCACAAGGGGAGAAGGAAGAGGCGCTACAGCGGCATCTCCGAGGTCTGCTTGATGATCTGGCTGGGCACGTCCGTCTTGACGTTCTGGACGCCCTTGATGCGGCTCAGATGCTCCGACTGGAAGCGGCGGTAGTCGTCGATGCCGGCCGCCACGATGCGCACCAGGGCGTCGCAGTCGCCCATCATCAGATAGCACTCCATCACTTCGGGGAATTTCGCCACCTCGGCGGCGAAATGCTCGATCGTGTCCTCGTCCTGCTGCTTCAGCCAGATGCGGGTGAAGAAGGTCTGGCCGCGGCCGATCTTGGCCGGGTTGAGCACCGCGACATAGCGGTCGATGACGCCCGCCTCCTCGAGCAGTTTCACGCGCCGCAGGCAGGGCGACGGCGAGAGACCGACTTGCCTGGCAAGGTCGTTGTTTGCCATGCGCCCGTCGCGCTGCAGGGCGCGCAGGATGCGCCTGTCGATCTCATCGAGCTTCATGGTTCTAGATTCCAATTCTATAGGTGAATGCGCTATCCAATGCCGAATTTTGGCAGAAATGGCGCATTTTCGCAATCCGATTGCCGCGCGTTTCGGCTATGGTCCGGGACCTACAACAACCCCACAACCGAACGGGAGAACGGGTGGCCGCAAGGCCAGCCGAAAGCAAAGCCATGAGCGTTTCCGAGATCGCCCTCGCCGAGGGCAAGGCCGCCAACAGGCGCGGCGCCGAGTTCCGGCGCGGGCTCGCTGCCGCGACGCCGGTGCTGCTCGGCGTCGTTCCCTATGCGCTGGTGCTCGGCGCGCAGGCCGCGCAGAGGGGCCTCAGCGTGCTCGAGGTGCCGCTGATGACCGGGCTCAACTTCGCCGGCGGCTCCGAATTCGCCGCGATCCAGCTCTGGACCTCGCCACCGCATGTCCTGCTGATCGCCGCCATCACGCTTTTGGTCAACAGCCGGCATTTCCTGATGGGTGCAGCGCTTGCGCCTTTCATCAGGCACCTGCCGAAGCGCCAGGTTTTTCCGGCGCTGTTCCTGATGTGCGACGAGAGCTGGGCGGTGGGCCTTGCAGATGCGCAGCGCCGTGCCACGGCCGGCACGCGGCCGGCCTTCAGCCTGCCTTTCTATCTCGGCGCCGGCTTGTCCGTCTACCTCGCCTGGGTGGCGTTCACGACTTGCGGCGCGGCGCTCGGGCCTGTGCTTGGCGACGTCGAGACATATGGTTTTGCGATGGCCTTCCCGGCCGTCTTCCTGGTGCTGCTGCGGGGCATGTGGAAAGGCTTTGCCGCGGCGCGGCCCTGGCTGGTCAGCCTCGTGGTGGCGGCGCTCACCTATCTCGTTGTGCCCGGCGCCTGGTATGTGGCGGCCGGCGCGCTGTCCGGCCTGGTGGCCGCGTGGTTCCTGGCAGGTGAGACATGATCGACCCGATGACCGTGCTTGCCATCCTGGCGATGGCCGGCGTGACGTATCTCACCCGTATCGGCGGCTATGTTGTGCTCAAGAACCGCGCGCTCAGCCCGCGCGCCACGGCGGTGATGGAAGCCGCGCCCGGCTGCGTGCTGATCTCGGTGATCGCGCCGGATTTCGTCTCGAGGAATCCGGCCGACCTCGCGGCTTTAGCCATCACCTTGCTTGCCGCGACGAGGCTGTCGATGCTGCCGACAGTTGTGATCGGGGTGGCTTCGGCGGGCGTGTTGCGGTGGCTGATCGGATAACCGGCCTCAGAGGCTGTAGAGCCCGAGCTCGTCCGGCTGGTCGCCCTCCCCGCTTGCGTGCCGCTTCAACGCGGCATCCAGCCTGTCGTTGTCGCCGCCTTGCGGGCGGACGATCGCGTTGACCAGCGCATCCAGCGAAACGCCAAGCTGGTCCAGGCCAAGCTGCCTTTCGATCTTGGCAACCGCCGACGGAGATTGCCGTTTCAACGCCTCGACGGCGCTCTTGATCGCCGAACCGTAGGAAGACACGGACTCGTAGTCGGTCTGGTCGACGCCGAACTCCTTGCCCGCCTGCTGCATCAGCCGGACCTTGGTTGCCGTGATGTTGAGGCCGTCGAGGCTGAACTTGGATGCCGAGACCGCGGGCTGCATGACCGGCGAAGCCGCCGGGCCGGCGACGCTGTCGATGCTCGCGGCGGGTCTCGCTGGTGGCGGCAGGCGCTGCGGCTGCAGGATCACAAGCGCGGTGCTGAGCGTCGAAGACATTGCCGGGTCTCGCACGCGCCCGTCCGTCATGGACCGGACGCCGGACAGTCAAGCCAAGACCTCATGTCCCGAGCGAAGCGTTTCACAGGGAATAACCCGGTTGTCCTAAGAGTTCGATAGAACGATGGTTCACCTTTTAACGATGAGCCGCGCTATCGCCTTGGTTTGGCTCAATGCCGAAGCTCAGTCGTCGCCGCCACCACCACCATCGCCGCCGCCACCGCCGCCGCCGGTGTCGCCGCCCCCGTCATGGCTGCCACCGTCGCCGCCTTCGTTGTCGCCATCGTGATCCTCGCCCTGGTGATCGCCGTCCTGGTCGCCTTCATGCGAGCCGGAGGCGGCCCTGTCGCCGCCATGCCCGGCGTCGTCATTCTCTGCGGCCTCGTGGTCGTCGCCAACGCTGGATGTGTTGACCTCGTCATCGTCGGCTGTCGACGCCGCCGTCAACCCGCCGCCATTATCCGAGCCAGCATGGGATGACTGGGCGGCGAAGATGCCGAGCAGGCCGATTGCGGTTGCCGCAAGCAAGGGAAGGGTTTTCATGCAGGCGCTCCGATCCGGTTATCGGAGCATCTTTGCCGCGCCGGATTACAGCGCCCTTAAGTGAGTAATTGTAATTTTAGCAACTGCTTATTTTCAGCCCAACCTGGCATGCGGCCGTTCCGGTGACATCGAGCCGCCGGCGGCTCTTGCCACGATCGCCGCCAGCGGTTCGGGCCGGTGCAGGAAATAGCCCTGGCCATAGGCGACGCCCATGCCCATGAGGATCTCCAGCGCGTTTTTCTCCTCGACCTTTTCGGCCACCACGGCGGCGCCCATCGAGCGCGCGATGCCGGTGATCGCCGAGACGATCTCGCGATCGAAACGGCTGTCGGCGATGTGCTCGACGAAGGAACCATCGATCTTGATGGCGTCGATGGGGAAGCGCCTGAGATATTCGAACGAGCTCATGCCGGCGCCGAAATCGTCAAGGCTGACGCGACAATGGCGGAGCCTCGCCTTGCGCACGAACTCGGCCGCCGCGTCGAAATTGGTGACGGCAGCGGTCTCCGTGATCTCGAAGCCGATGGCCGACGGCGGCGCGCCGCTCTCGGCGATGGCCTCGTCGACGAAATCCCATAGATGCGGATCGGAAAGCGTCTGCGCCGACAGGTTGAAGTCGAGCGCGATGGCGCCCGCGCGCATCGCCTCGCCGTGGCGCGTCAGCGCGGTGCGGATGATCCAGCGGTCGAGCCGCGCGGCAAGGCCGAAACGTTCGGCGACCGGCATGAAATCGCCGGGCGGGATCATCGTGCCGGTGCGGGCCTCGAGCCTGGCCAGGACCTCGACATGGCGGCTGTCCTCCCACGGCAGGCCGAGCCGATGGATCTCCTGGCCGAACAGCTTCAACCGGCCATCCTCCATCGCGTCGACAAGGTCGGCCGCCAGCCGCGCGGCGTTGAGCCCGCCGGCGCCGGACGTCGTGTCGGGCGAGAACACGGCGAAACGGTCGCGGCCACCGGCCTTGGCGGCGTAGCAGGCATCGTCGGCGCAGGCGAGTGCATCGGCCACGCTCATGTTGCGGTCGCGCACGAAGGCGATGCCGATGCTGGCGGCAAGCCTGCGCGAGGTGACCGCCGAGCCGAGATCGGCATCGCGCACCGCGGCGAGCACGCCGCGGGCGATGCGCTCGGCGCAAGCGTCATTGCAGTTCGGCACCATCAGCGCGAATTCATCGCCGCCGAGGCGCGCCGCACGCGCCGACGCGGGCAGGCTGGCGAGGATGCCCGCCGCGACGCTCTTCAGCGCCAGGTCGCCGGCGGCATGACCGGCATAGTCGTTGAGCGCCTTGAAGTAGTCGAGGTCGACGTAAAACACCGCCAGCGGCAGGCGCTCGACCATGGCGATGTTCTCGGCGAGCAGCCGGTCGAAGGCGGAACGGTTGAGCAGACCGGTCAGGGCGTCGTGGCGCGCGGCGAAGGCAAGTCCCTCGGCGCGCATCTTCTCCTCGGTGATGTCGCGCACGGTGCCCAAGATCTGCCCGGCCGAGCCGACATCGGCGACGAAGCGCACCAGCGTTTCGAGATGACGGACCTCGCCGTCACGCCGGATGATGCGGTATTGCGAGGCCACGACATCGTTGGAGCCCGGCACGATCTGACGGGCGCGCTCGGTGGCTTCCTTATCGTCCGGATGAA
Source organism: Mesorhizobium sp. M2A.F.Ca.ET.039.01.1.1 (assembly GCF_003998035.1). Classification (NCBI taxonomy): domain Bacteria; kingdom Pseudomonadati; phylum Pseudomonadota; class Alphaproteobacteria; order Hyphomicrobiales; family Phyllobacteriaceae; genus Mesorhizobium; species Mesorhizobium sp. M2A.F.Ca.ET.039.01.1.1. Next base: position 4,564 of record NZ_RZRY01000196.1, read on the forward strand.
GATAGGTGTGCCAGAGCTCGGCCGACACCTCGTCCTTGTCGGCAGCGAGGCCGAATATCTCACGGGTGCGCGCGTCCCAGAAGGTTTTCCTTGTGCCGATATCGTGATGCCAGATGCCGGTACCGCTGGCTGCAAGCGCGAGGCGGAAGCGGACGTTGACCTGCTCGAGCGCCGCCTCGGCTTCCTTCTGGCGGGTGATGTCGGTCTGCACGCCCATCAGCCGAAGCGGCTTGCCGTCGGCGTCGCGCTCGACAATGCCGCCACGGTCGAGAACCCAGACCCAGTGGCCGTTCTTGTGGCGCAGGCGCAGCTCGGTCTCAATGGAATCGACGAGACCCGCAATGTGCCGGTCGCCGCTTTCCTGCGCGCGCTGGCGGTCGTCGGGATGGGTAAGCTTCAGCCAGAGATCGGGCGTGTTGGCGAGCTCGCCCGGCTCATAGCCCAGCATCTTCGACCAAGTCGGTGAATAGTAGCAATCGCCGGCCGACAGATTCCAGTCCCAAAGGCCCAGATGAGCGCGGTCAAGCGCCTGCGCCCAGAACTTGCCGTTGCGTTTATTGTCGTCCGCCATACTTTGGTTCGTGCCACCCGGTCTCTGCAGTCTTGCATGAAAGCAGAGAAGAAAGAGTTACCGGGGGTGGAACTGCTTGATCTCCCCCTTGTAGGGGTTGAGGAGCGGTCCGCGCAGCGTATTGGCTTTCCGAGCCACGAAAGCCGGCAGACTGCTCTCAGGCAGTCTGCAGGAACACCTCTTCGGGCGCCATCCCGACCAGCTCGGCAAAGCGGCCATGGTCGGTCGCGCCCTCCGAGTTGATGACGAGCACGCGCGAACGCCTGTCGAGGCCAAGCGCGGCGCGCATGCGCCTGTCGCCCGCGGCGCGGACCAGCCCGGCGAGGCCTGCCCCGCCGCTCTCGCCGGAGATAATGGCCGGGTCGTTGCCGAGCGGCCGCGCCAGCCGCTTCATCACCGCGACCGCATCGTCTTCGTCCACCGTCATGAAGGCATCGCCGACGCGCGCCAGCACGCGCCAGGCGACCAGGGACGGCTCGGCGCATTCGAGCATCGTCATCACGGTCGGCTCCTGATTTGCGATCGTTGCCGGACGTCCGGCCTCAGCCGAAGCGTAGACGCAAGCCGAGCGCTCCGGCTCCACCACCACGGCCTTCGGCCGCCTGGAGCCGAGCAGGACCGCCATATGGCCGGCGATCGCGGCCGCGAAGCCGCCGACGCCGGCCTGCAGGAAGACATGCGTTGGCGGCTCGGGCAGACGCCGCAGCGTCTCGCGCACGATCACCGTATAGCCCTGCATGACCAGGCCGGGGACGCGCTCATAGCCGAGCCAGGAAGTGTTGGAGACGATCTTCCAGCCGCGCTCGGCGCCGACGCGCGCGACCTCGCGCACCGCATGGTCATAGCCGCCCTCGACCTCAACGATCTCGGCGCCGAAGCGGGCGATGGCCGCGACCCGCTCGCGGCTTACGCCGGCATGGACGAAGATCACCGACCGCGCGCCGACGAGGCTGGCGCCCTGCGCGACCGAGCGGCCATGGTTGCCGTCGGTGGCGCAGACGAAGATCATGCCGGAGGCGATCTGGCGCACCCGGGCGTCGTTTATCTCGCCGATGTCGACGTCTCGCCCGAGCCACTTGCCGGCCTCCTCCAGCACCAGCCGCATGACGGCATAGGCCCCGCCCAGCGCCTTGAAGGAGCCAAGGCCAAGACGCTGGCCCTCATCCTTGACATGAAGCGCGGCGATGCCGAGCTCGCCGGCCAATGCCGGCAAGGCATGCAGCGGTGTTTCGGCATCGCTTTGGCGCGCCTTGAGGTAACGCTCGGCCCGCTCTCCTCCCGCCCTGCCGAGCGACTCGGCATCGGCGGCAACCAACGGCTGGTTGTGTTCTGGGCGTTGGTTGAGAAGCAGCATGCTAGTCTTCCTGCGAGGCACTGAACTCTGTCCGCGGGCCTGATTCGGGCGCGATTCTGGACGCTTTCATTGGCTAAGTGATTGAAGTTTGTTTCGATTGGATGTCGCCGGATGTTCGTTTCGGAGGGCTCGACACCGCCAACTTGACTATTTTTGGGGGTATTTCGCTTCGGTTGCAGGGTGCGGGCGTGGAGGTGCCGGTGTGGAGCCGAAAGCCGACAATTCACCACGGCAAGCGCTTGCCATCGCGAAAGAAGCCGCCGGTCGGGCCGTCGTCGGGCAAGGTCGCGGCCCAGACGATGCCGGCAGCGCCTTGCGCCACCGGGCGTCCGCCCGGTCCGCCCATGTCGGTCGCGACCCAGCCTGGACAGATCGCATTGACGAGCACGCCCGAGCCGCGCAATTCGGCCGCCACGATGCGGGTCAGCGCGTTGAGCGTCGCCTTGCTGGTAGAATAGGCCGGCGCGCCGGCGCCCATCGAAGCAAGCGAGCCTCCTTCCGACGAAACATTGACCAGCCGGCCATGGCCGGAGGCGCTGAGCAGCGGCGCAAAGGCGGCTGCGACACGCCAGGCGCCGAAGACATTGGTCTCGAAAGCCTCGCGGATCACTGTCCAGTCGGGCTGGAGCGCCTGCGCCGACGGGTCGTAATGGATCGCGGCGTTGTTCACCAAAACGTCGAGCTGGCCGAAGCGGCGCTCGACCTCTGCCGCGGCGCTCACGGCCGCTTCAGGCGCGGCGACATCCAACTCGATGGCCTCGACCTTGCCGCCGAGCTTCCTGGCCGCCGCCTCGCCCTTGGCGAGATCACGCACGCCGATGAGCACTGTGAAGCCGAGTTCCGCGAGCTGGCGGGCCGTTTCCAGGCCGATGCCACGGTTGCCGCCGGTGACCAGGGCCACCTTGCCGGAATTCTTGGTGTTGGTCATTGCTGCTGTTCCTTCAATTTCCTCTTACCGACAGCCAAGATGGCATCGATCACGCCGACCGATTAAAGCGCCGAATTGGCGCTCATTGCGCAATGCAGTTCATGAACGGGCGCGGTCTTTGTTTCTGCGCAATTCCGGACGGAAAACCGCTACGGACTTTTCCTGGAATTGCTCTAGGGCCGAATGGTCCCAACTCGGCTGGAGGACTTTACTGGCCGGACCGACAGCAGATTGGCGGGCGTTTGGGATGACCTGGCGGTACGCTCAATCGAAACCGATCCAGATGTAGCCATCCTCCTCGCGGCACGGAAAGAGGTGCAGCGGAGCCCGGTTCTTTGAAATATCGCCGAGAATCTCCATGCCGGCCGAAGTTCCGTCCTCATTGAGCGCCTCGCACCACCTTACGATTTCGCCTGTATCCAGATCGAATCCGCTGTGATGCCAGCGACACACCAGAGTGCCGTCCTCGCCGAAAATGCTCGCCCGTCCTGCGTGGCCGTTGGCCCGCAAGCCAGTCTCGAAGAATGGCAACTTCAAATGCGGGCAGGCATTGTTAAAGGCATAGACGCGCCCGCCCCTGCGCAAAATCACGGCATAGAGCGCCTGGAACTCGATGACTTTGTGGTCGCCATCCTTCAGTTCGCTCGTGGCAACCGTCCGATGCCAGGTCTTGCCGCCCAGCTGCATAGTCTCCCGCGCGCCTTTTTCGTTCAGCCGGCGCTCGGCTTCAACCTTCAGCTTCTTTATCTCGTACAGCGTAATTCGGTCGGAGGTACCGCGCAAACGCACTCGAATGAAATCGGATATTTCAACCTCACCCTTGACCTGTTCATAGAGCGTCTCGGTAATCAGGAGGCGGGTTCCGGCCTCCTTGTTGGCCGCTTCCACCCGGCTCGCCACATTGACCGCATCGCCGATAGCCGTCAGGCGCTCGTTGCCGGGCGATCCGACCGAGCCAATCACCGCTTCGCCCAGATGCAAGCCCACGCGAATATCGAACTCGATGCCATACATCGAGGCAAAAAAGGGCTTCAGCCGATCGACCGTGGCAAGGGTCTGCAGGGCCGCATTGACGGCGCGCACCGGTGCATCGTCCTGGCCCTGCACGCCGAATATCGCCATAAGCCCGTCGCCGACGAACTTGTCGATGTAGCCGTCGTTGAGCTCGATGACTTCAGCGACCTGAGTGAAATACCGATTGAGCAGGTACATGACGTCGTAGGGCGTCAAAGTTTCGGAGAAATGGGTGAACCCGGCGACGTCGCTGAAGAAAATGACGACCGACTTCAGCTCGCCCGCACTGGTGGACCTGTGCGGGAGCAACTGACTGGTCATTCGCAGGTCGGTCTCGTCGAGTACGAGCCTGCGGAAGGTGATGTCGGAGTCAGGTCTGAGCTGGCATGCCAGGCGTACGTTGTTGCCAAGCCCCAACCGCTCCACGAGGGCGCGCTCCGGCGCGGTGCGCTCCGGGCAGCGGTCCGCGCCGTCGAGGATCCAAATCCGGCAGGTCGAGCACTTGGCCTTGCCGCCGCAAGCGCAGGCGATCGGGACATCTGCCCGGCGAGCGGCTTCAAGGACAGATTCCCCGAGCGCCGATTTGATCGATATGTCGTCGGGCAGTGACAGCAACGTAGGCATCGGAACTGATCTTCCAGTACTAAGTGGCGCCAGACGCTGGTGTTAATAACAGGTCTGTCAGCCGGACACCGTTTTGGCCTCGTTCCGGCGACATTAGCCCAGCAGCGGCTCGGACGCCATCGTCGAGTCCGATAGTCCGCCTGGGTCGGTCGGAAGGCGCGTTTCGCGTCGGGTTTTCACCAGCAGGCAGCCCCCGTTCCACGGGCGGGGAAATGCCGGACACAATCCGGAAACAAGATTCAACAATCCGGAAAAACTAGCGAAAAAACCCGCTGTCATAAACGGCACCGGAGCAGCCGAGCGATTGCGGCGCGCGACAACAGACATCGATCTTAACCAAGGATTGCCGATTATGAAAAAGACCCTTCTTTCCGCACTCGGCCTTGCCGTCGCGCTCGCTTTCGCGGTGCCATCGCTGGGCACCACCGAAGCCAACGCCGCCGCGACGACCACGACCACTGCTCCGGCCGCGACCACCGAAGC
>NZ_RZRY01000197.1:0-9502 GCF_003998035.1 Mesorhizobium sp. M2A.F.Ca.ET.039.01.1.1
CGGTGATCTTCTTGTGCTTGCCGCGCGGGGTCTCTTCCTCGCCGGAGGCCATGAAACAAATCGCGAAATCGGCGAGATCGGCGTGGCTGATGAAGTGCTTGGTGCCGTTGAGCACCCAGCCCGAGCCGTCCTGCACGGCGGTCGCCTTCATGCCGCGCAGGTCGGAACCTGCGCCGGGTTCGGTCATCGCCAGGCAGTCCCACTTCTCGCCGCGGATGCAGGGGAAGAGGTATTTCTCGCGCTGCTCCGGCGTGCCGGCGAGCAGGATGTTGGAGGGACGCGCCACGCAGGTCCAATGCAGCGCGTAATTGGCGCGGCCGAGCTCCTTCTCGTAGAGCAGCCAGCTCACCGTATCGAGCCCGGCGCCGCCGACATCGGCCGGCATGTTGGCAGCGTAGAGCCCCGCTTCGATCGCCTTCGCCTTCAATTCGTCGATCAGCTCGCGGCGCAGCACGCCGGTGCGCTCCACCTCGCGCTCATGCGGGTAGAGCTCGTTCTCGACGAAGGCGCGGGTCGTCTCGACGATAAGTTTCTGCTCTTCCGAAAGACCGAAATACATCGCCTCAGCCCTTCTTCTTGCCGCTCTTCTTCTTCGGCTTTTCGACCTTTACCGCCTTGGCCGGTTTCGCAGCCTTTGCCGGCTTCGCGGCCTTCTTCGCCGGCTTGGCCGCTTCGGCCTTGGCGGAACTCTTCTTCGCCGCGAGTTTGGCGAGCTGCCTGGTATAGTCCTTGTGCAGCGCGCCGGCGCCCCAGCCCTTGCCCTTGTTCTGCCTCGACAGCGCTTCCATGATCGCGACCAGATTGTCGTCGCGGATTTTCTCCAGCTCGCGGATCGAAAGCCCGTGCGCCTGCTCGTCCGACTGGGTGGCGATCAGGTCGACCAGCTCGTCGTTGAATTCCGGCACGTCCATCAGCTTGGTCCAGGGCCATTTCAGGCAAGGCCCGAACTGCGCCATGAAGTGACGCATGCCCGCCTCGCCGCCGGCAACGCGATAGACCTGGAACATGCCCATCTGCGCCCAGCGCAGGCCGAAGGAATAGCGCATGATGTCGTCGAGTTCCTCGACGGTGCAGATGCCGTCCTTGACCAGCCACAGTGCCTCGCGCCATGCGGCTTCGAGCAGGCGGTCGCCGACAAACGCCTCGATCTCCTTGCGCACCACCACCGGTTTCATGCCGATCGAGGCGTAGAGCTCCTTGGCGACCTCGATCGCCTCGGGGAAGGTCTGCTCGCCGCCGACGATCTCGACCAGCGGCAGAAGATAGACCGGGTTGAATGGATGGCCGACGACCAGCCGCTCCGGGTGCTTCTTCATCGCCACCTGCATGTCGGTCGGCTTGATGCCGGAGGTCGACGAGCCGACGATGGCATTGGCCGGCGCATGCTGGTCGATCTCGGCCAGCACCTTGTGCTTGAGGTCGAGCCGCTCCGGCACGCTTTCCTGGATGAAATCGGCGTCGGCCACCGCTTCGCCGATGGTCTTGGCGAAGGTGAGTTTGCCTTCCCTGGGGAGGCCGCCCGGCAGCATCTGCTTGTAGGCGCGGCGCGCGCCCTTCATCACTTCGCCCACCTTGCGTGACGCTTCCGGATCCGGATCGAAGATCGACACGTCGATGCCGTTCAAGAGCAGTCGCGCCACCCAGCCGGCGCCGATGACGCCGCCGCCGATGGCGGCCGCCTTGTTGATGATGCTCATGGGCAGGCTCCGGTTCTTGTCTTGGCTGTATCGGGATTAGTAAGGGCCACACGCTCGCCGGCGCGGATCACTGTCGGGTCGTAGGCCTTGCGGGCGAACACTTCGAGCACGAAGGGCCGGAAGAACTCGATCGGCAGCGTCTCATAGTCGGGGTCGAAGCTCGACTGGTCCCAGCGCTCGCAGAACTGGTCGCAATCGTCGAAATAGAGGTGTCCGGCGAAGTGGTCGCGGGCGTGGCGATTGCCGCCCAGATGATGCGCGTAATAGAGGCGCTGGAAATCGCCGTGCTTTTCCACCACCCAGGTGCATTGCTCGCGCACGAAGGGTTTTAGGATCGCAGCCGCATATTCGTCGTGGTTGTAGGGCGCATAGATGTCGCCGATGTCATGCAGCAGCGCCGAGACGATCCAGTCCGTGTCGGCGCCATCCTGCCAGGCGCGCGTCGCCGCCTGCAGCGAATTGCCGAGCCGGGTGATCTTGTAGCCCGACAGACCCTCGTCGAGCTGCACCAGCGCATCGAGCAGCCGGTCGCCGGTCTTGGCGGCATAGTCGATCTCATGGGCAGTCAGGAATTCGTAGTCTTCCTTGTCGCCGTCCTTCATCGCGGTGAATTTGACGGTGTCAGTCATCGCAAATTCCTGCCTTAAGCTGCAGCAGCTAGGGGCGCCCGCTTGGTGAGATTGAGCTTCTTGCGCACTTCCTCCGGCCCGAGGATCCGCGCGCCGAGATTGGTGACGATGCTCGCGGCGCGCTCGACGAGCTGCGCATTGGTCGCCAGCACGCCCTTGTCGAGCCACAGATTGTCTTCCAGTCCGACGCGGACATTGCCGCCGGCAAGCACCGCCGCCGCGGCATAGGCCATCTGGTTGCGGCCGATCGAGAAGGCCGACCAGTTCCAGGTCGAGGGCACATTGTTGACCATCGCCATGAAGGTGTTGAGGTCGTCCGGCGCGCCCCACGGCACGCCCATGCAGAGCTGCACCAGAGCGTCCGCGTTGAGCACTTTCTCCTCGACCAGTTGCTTGGCGAACCACAGATGTCCGGTGTCGAAGGCCTCGATCTCGGGCTTGACGCCCAGCGCCGTCATCATGCCGCCCATGGCGCGCAGCATGCCGGGCGTGTTGGTCATCACATAGTCGGCTTCGGCGAAGTTCATCGTGCCGCAATCCAGCGTGCAGATCTCCGGCAGGCACTGGCGCACATGCTCCATGCGGTTGGTGGCGCCGCCCATGTCCGTGCCTTTTTCGTTGAGCGGCAGCGGCGCCTCGGGCGAGCCGAACACCATGTCGCCGCCCATGCCCGCGGTGAGGTTCAGCACCACGTCGACATTGGCTTCGCGGATGCGCTCGGTCACTTCGCGATAGAGATGCACGTCGCGCCTAGGCTTGCCGGTCTCGGGATCGCGCACATGGCAGTGGACGATCGCGGCGCCCGCCTTGGCGGCGTCGATCGCCGAATCGGCGATCTGCTTGGGCGAGCGCGGCACATGCGGGCTGCGGTCCTGCGTGCCGCCGGAGCCGGTCACGGCACAGGTAATGAAGACCTCACGGTTCATCGCAAGCGGCATCGTCTATCCTCCCAGGGTCGATCGGCCATGCGTGCCGCCAAAGCGGAAGCCTGTTGGGCTGTGCACGGGATGGATACAGAATGACCGACTTGCCGGAAACTGTTTTGCGTTTTACGAAGCTCTCATGATCAAAAGCGAAAAGCCGCCCATCTTTCGGCCCGAGCGCGAGACGCTCAAGGTGACGTTCCTTGTGTTCTCGGGCTCGTCGATCATGTGCGTGGCCTCGGCCGTCGATCCGTTGCGCGCCGCAAACCGCATCTCGGGCGAGACGCTATTCGATTTCAAGCTGGTCTCGGTCACCGGCGAGGCGCCGGTCACCACTTGCGGCCTCCCCGTGGCCGTCAGCGGCCGCTTCGATGCCGCCGAGCCGACCGACATGCTGGTCGTCGTCGCCGGTTTCGGCACGCAGAACTACGCCACCTCGGCGCTGCTTGCCGGCCTGCGCCGCGCGGCACGCGCCGCGCGCGCCTGCGGCGGCGTCGAGGCCGGCACCTGGCTGGTGGCGCGCGCCGGGCTGCTCGAAGGCCGCAGCGCCACCACCCATTGGGAGGACATGGAGGATTTCTCCGCCGCATTCCCGGGCGTCGACGTGCGGCCGGACCGCTATGTCATCGACGGGCCGGTGTTCACCTCCGGCGGCGCCTCGCCGACCTTCGACCTGATGCTGCATCTGGTCCGCACCAGGCTCGGCATGGCCGCCGCGCTCGATGTGGCGAGCGTCTTCATCTACGATCAGGCGCGCGCCGCGACCGACGCGCAGCCGCTGGTCTCGCTCGGCCGGCTCGACGGCTACGATCCCAGGCTTGCCCAGGCGATCCGGCTGATGGAAGCGCATGTCGACCAGCCGCTCACCATTGACGCCGTGGCCAAGCGCGCCGGCGTCACGGCAAGAACGCTGGAAAGCATCTTTCGCAAATCGATCGGCGAGACGCCCGGCGCCTATTATCTGAGGCTGCGCCTCAGCGCCGCCCGTCGCCTGGTGGTCGACACGCGCATTGCCATGGCCGACATCGCCGGGCGTACCGGCTTTTCGTCCGCAGCCGCGTTTTCCAGGGCATTTTCAAGAGCTTTCGGCGAAGCGCCGGTCAGATTGCGGCGCGGCTGAATATCCACTCGGCTGCTGCCGCGAGATCGTCGACCAGCGCTGCGGGAGCCGGATCGAAGCGTGTTTCGTCGCCGGGACGATATTTGCCGGTGCGCACCAGAAGCGCCGCGCCCAGCCCGGCGCGCAGCGCGCCGGCGACATCGCCCTCGGCGTCGTCGCCGACCATGACCGCATCGGCCGCCGGGCAGTCCAGGTCCGCAAGCGCCGAGAGAAAGAAATCCGGCGACGGCTTGCCGAGCACCACGGGGCTTCGTCCGCTGGCGAATTCCAGCGCTGCGACGAAGGCGCCGGCGTCGAGGCTGAGCTGGCCGTCGGCATCCTTGAAGGTGCGATTGACGGCAAGCGCCACGAAATCGGCACCGGCGGCAAGCTCGCGGAATGCCCGGTTCAGGCTCGCATGGTCGAAGCCCTCGCCGGCATCGCCGACGACGACAGCACGCCCGTTCCCGCCCTCCAGTCCGGAAAACTCGGCTTCGAGGTCGGGATGGACGAGCAGATGCGGCTGGCGGTCGTGATTGCGCAGCCATTCGACCGCGGCGCGCGCCGGCGTCAGCAACTCTTCGTCCGCGACCTCGATGCCCATGGCCACAAGCTGCGCGATGATCTTGCTGCGCGGCGAGCGTGTCGTGTTGCTGACGAAACGCAGCGGCAGGCCGGCCTTACGCAGACGTTCGATAGCCGCGGCCGCGCCTGGTATCGGGGTATCGCCATCGTAGACGACACCCAGAAGATCGAGCAGCACCGCGCGTATCATCGGCGCAGGATGGAGAAACGGTCTCCGTTCGTCAAACCAGGAGAAAATCAGGCCACGAGAGAATCAGGCCACGGAAGAATCAGGCGGCGTCGCGGCCTTCGCCGACTATGCGCGAGCGCATGCTCTTGGCCAGCGCCGTTTCGAGCCGCGCGGCAACCGCGCGATCCCATTCATTTGTCTTGCGCGCATTGTCTTTCGAGTGCGGCAATGCCATCAGCCGGTCGATGATCGATCCGGTCTCGCCGGACGAGAGCAGGGCGTCGATTTCGCGTTCGTGCTGCATATCGGTTCGCCTCCTTCTTCTTCACCCGCCACAGGAGCCACGTTTATACGAAATCCGTGACGGCTGTTTGAAGGCAAGAACGAGGTGATTGAGGGGCAGCGCGGGGCAAAGTTTTGTCGCTTGATTCCGCCCTCGCGAACGCAATTTTCAGGCCTGCCCCGCGTCCCGACTGCTCGGGCGCGAGGCAGCGTGCCGTTCTTTAGACATACCTGTTGACGATGTTTTCGAGCAGCTCCTGCCGGCCGGAGCGCGGCTGCGGCTCGATCTTCGTCTTCACCACGCGTTCGGCGATCTCCTCCAGCGTGCGCTTGCCTGAAAGCATCGCCTCGCCTTCGGCGGTGTTCCAGCCGGCATAGCGTTCGGCGAGCGGACCGGACAGCGCCTTGTCCTCGATCATCTTCGCCGCCGCCTTCAGGCCGCGCGCGCAGGCATCCATGCCGCCGATATGGCCGATCAGCAGGTCGTCCGGGTCGAGCGATTGGCGCCGGAGCTTGGCGTCGAAATTGGTGCCGCCAGTCTTGAAGCCGCCGCCCAGCAGCACCTGGTAATAGGCCAAGGCCATTTCCGGCACATTGTTGGGGAACTGGTCGGTGTCCCAGCCCGATTGGTAGTCGTTGCGGTTCATGTCGATAGAGCCGAAGACGCCCAGCGCGTTGGCCAGAGCCAGTTCGTGCTCGAAGGAATGGCCGGCGAGGATCGCGTGGCCCTGCTCGATGTTGAGCTTGACCTCCTTCTCCAGGCCGAAGCGCTTGAGGAAGCCGTACACAGTGGCGACGTCGTAGTCGTACTGGTGTTTTGTGGGCTCCTGCGGCTTCGGCTCGATCAGGATCGTGCCCTTGAAGCCGATCTTGTGCTTGTAGTCGACGACGAGGTTGAGGAAGCGGCCGGCCTGTTCCTGCTCGCGCGCGAGGTCGGTGTTGAGCAAGGTCTCATAGCCTTCGCGCCCGCCCCACAGCACATAGTTCTCGCCCTTCAGCTTCTTCGTCACGTCGATGCACTTCTTCACCGTCGCCGCCGCATAGGCGAACACATCCGGATCGGGGTTGGTGGCCGCGCCCGACATGAAGCGGCGATGCGAGAACAGGTTCGCCGTGCCCCAGAGCAGCTTGACGCCGGTCTTTTTCATCTTGTCGGCGAAATAGTCGGTGATCTCGTCGAGGCGCGCGGCGCTCTCGGAGAAATCCTTGCCTTCCGGGCGCACGTCGGCATCGTGGAAGCAGAAATAGGGCGCGCCGAGCAGCGAGAACATCTCGAAGGCGACGTCGGCCTTGAGCTTGGCCAGCTCCATCGTGTCGATGCCGCCCGGCTTGGCGAACCAGGGCCGGTCGAAGGTCTGGCCGCCGAACGGGTCGCCGCCCGGCCAGGCAAAGGAATGCCAGTAGGCGACGGCGAAGCGCAGATGGTCTTCCAGCCGCTTGCCGGCCACCACCTCGTCCGGGTTGTAGAAGCGATAGGCCAGCGGATTGGTCGAATCCGGTCCCTCATATTTGATCTTCTTGATGTCGCCGAAAAATCCGCTGCTCATGGTTTCCTTCCTCTCCGGGTGCATTCGCCCGATTACCTCAGGCGTAATTGGTTTCGCTTCTGCGGGGCGCCAAAAAGGTCATGTCGAAACGATCCAACGAAGGAGCATGACAATGACCGACCTCAACACGATCGCCCGCAACTACATCGCCGCCTGGAACGAGAGCGATGCGGCCCGCCGCGAGGCGCTGCTCGAAGCTGCCTTCACCGAGGATGTCAGCTATCGCGACCCGGTCATGCAGGGCGACGGCCATGACGGGGTCGCGTCCCTCATCGACGGCGTCCAGCAGCGCTTCGCCGGCTTCCGTTTCTCGCTGAAGGGCGAGCCCGACGGTTTTGCCGACCGCATACGCTTCTCGTGGAATCTGGGGCCCGAAGGCACGGAGTCGGTCATCGAAGGCACCGACATCGGCGTCATCGAGAACGGCCGCCTGAAGAGCGTCACCGGGTTTTTGGACAAGGTGCCGGCGCAGTGAGGCTAGCCGGGTAAGGCAGGCGCGAGGCCCCCCTCTCTGGCCTGCCGGCTCCGGCCCTTCGCTATCGCTCCGGGCGTTCGTCGTTCGGAAAGCCAAGCAATTGGCTTTCCGCCCGCTGCGCGGACCACTCCTCACCCCCCTCAAGGGAGGAGATCGGATGTCGCTTCGGCTTTCGCCAATCTCCAGCGTTGCAGGAGGTAGCGGGGCATTCCAACTGCCAATCTCCCCCCTTGAGGGGGAGATGCCCGGCAGGGCAGAGAGGGGGGCCTCGCGCCCGCTCATGCGACTACGAGGTGCCTCGCTTCCACTCACGCGGTTACAGCCCTTATCGCCGGGTAAAGCGCGCGATACCTCTGATAGGCATCGGCATAAGCCCCACCAAGCCCGCCTTCCGGCTCAACCGTCGCATCCGTCGCCGGCGCCGTGCATACCGCAAGCGGATCGGCACCGGTCGCGGCTATCAAGCCCAGCCTTGCCGCGCCAAACGCCGCGCCGAAATCGCCGTCAGCGGGAATATCGACCGGCACCTGCAACGCGGTGGCGATCGCCTTCAGCCAGTAGCGCGAGCGCGAGCCGCCGCCGATCGCCGTCACCCTGCTGATCGTCGTGCCGGCCGTCTTCAGCGCTTCGAGGCTGTCGCGGAAGGCGAAGGCGACGCCTTCCAGCACCGCCTGCGTCAGCACGGCCCGGCTCGATTGATGCGCAAGCCCCGTGAAAGAGCCGCGAATGGCGGAATCATTGTGCGGCGTGCGCTCGCCGGAGAGATAAGGCAGGAAGGAGACGCCCGTCGGCGCCTTGAGCGTGTCGCCAAGCTCGCCGGTCAGGTCGCCGGCGCTTTTTCCCGTGATTTCCGAAAGCCAGTTGAGCGAATCGGTCGCGGACAGGATCACGCCCATCTGGTGCCAGGTGTTGGGCAGCGCGTGGCAGAAGGTGTGCACCGCGCTTTCCGGATTGGGCAGATAGGAGGCGTTCGCCGCGAAGAGCACACCCGACGTGCCGAGCGACACGAAGGCGTGGCCCGCGCCGACCGTGCCCATGCCGCAGGCCGAGGCCGCATTGTCGCCGGCACCGCCAGCAATCGGAATGCCTCCCGCGATGCCCCATTTCGAGGCAAGCTCGGCGCGCAGCCCGCCGGCCTTGTCCGTGCCTTCGACCAGTAACGGCATATGCTTCTCGTCGAGCGACGTCGCCGCCAGCAATTCGGGGGCCCAGCGCCGATTGCCGACATCGAGCCAAGACGTGCCGGCTGAGTCCGACATTTCCGAGATGTGTTCGCCGGTCAGCCAGAGCCGCAGATAGTCCTTGGGCAAAAGCACCTTGGCTACCCTGGCAAAGATCGCCGGCTCGTTGTTCTTCACCCAGGCAAGCTTCGGCGCCGTGAAGCCCGGGAAGACGATGTTGCCGGTGAGCTTGCGGAAGCGCGGATCGGCATCGAGCGCCGCCGCCTCGGCATGGCTGCGCGTGTCGTTCCACAGGATGCAGGGGCGCAGCACCTTGTCCGATGCGTCGAGCAGGGTGGCGCCGTGCATCTGGCCGGAAAGGCCGATGCCCTTGACCGCCGCCAGTTCTTTAGGGTGCGAAGCCTTGAGCTCGGCAATTGCGGCCTCGCAGGCCTCGATCCAATGGGCCGGATCCTGCTCCGACCAGCCGGGATGCGGTCGCGACACGTCGAGCGAGCCATTGCCGGCGCCAATGACTTTCTGGTGGTCATCGATCAGCAGCGCCTTGACGCCCGAAGTGCCCAGGTCGAGGCCGAGATACATGATTTCCTCCCACTGCCATTAATTTTTTCGGATCTCGAAAAAATCTGGCTGGCCAGTTTTTAGGGCAAGATCCGTCCCGGGTCAATTCTCAGACAAATCGAATGCGCGCCGCGAGAACAATGCCGACAACGGGCTGTCCGGCCGCGCCAACTGCCGTTCGGCGGTAAGCGCTCGCGCCAGCCCCCTATTGCCGGCGCGCAACGCGGCTTCGATCAGCGTCAGGTCGATCACGGCGCGCTGCGCGTGGCTGCCGCCGAAGCGGTGCGCGATCGAGCGGATCGGCCGGATCAGCCGCACGGCCTCATCGTAGCGGCCCTCGCCGAAGGCCTTGAT
>NZ_RZRY01000198.1:0-9501 GCF_003998035.1 Mesorhizobium sp. M2A.F.Ca.ET.039.01.1.1
TCTATCACCCGGTCGGGACCTGCAAGATGGGAACGGACGACATGGCCGTCGTCGATCCCTTTACGCTGAAGGTTCGCGGCGTGGACGGGCTTCGAGTTGCGGATGCCTCCGTCATGCCGAAGCTGATCGGCGGCAACACCAACGCGCCAAGCATGATGATCGGGCAGAAGGCTTCGGAGATGATCCTTGGTAGGGGCGCGTAACGGCGAACGGTAAAGATCGCCTCGCCTTCGAAATTGGGCCGTTCGGCATTTCGCTGAGCTGCCCGATTGTTGCCCAGAACCGGGGAGCGCCCTTGCAACCCGTAGCGGCCGCGAATGCGGTGATGCGCCAATTTTTCCGGCGAGACCCCCGACCGAGGCGGTCACGAAGCCGTGACGGCCGTAACGAAGGTTCCGCAGGTTGCGAAGACTGGGCGTAGACGCCGCGCGAAGCACTTCCAGCGCGGCTCGGCCAAGCATCGGCCGCCCCCGCAAATCTCTCAAGGAACCCACGATTATGATGAATCGGCGCACTTTCTCCACCACGCTTGCCGCCGGAATGGCCACGAGCCTCCTTGCCAGCTCACCCACGGCGCGAGCGCAGACGAACCCGAAGCTGCGCAATGTAGTGATGGTTCATGGCGCCTATGCGGATGGTTCGTGCTGGTCGGACGTGGTCGGCATCCTGCAGCAGGCCGGCTTCAGGCCAACCGTCGTCCAGCACCCGCTGACCACGCTGGAGGCAGGCGTCGAGGCAACGCGCCGCGCGATCGCTCTCCAAGGATGGACCGACGGTGCTTGTTGGACATTCCTTTGCTGGCATGATCGTCACGGAAGCGGGGATGGACCCGAAGGTCTCCTCGCTCGTCTATGTCGCGGCGCGCGCGCCGGACGCCGGCGAAGATTACACGGCGCTCGCCAAGACCTTTGCGGCGCCACCGGCTTCCGCCGGCCTCGTCTGGTCCGAAGGCTACGGCAAGCTCAGTGAGGAGGCTTTCCTGCGGGATTTCGCAGGCGGTATTCCGCACACGAAGGCGCGTATCCTCTATGCCGTCCAGGGGCCGATCTCGGACAAGCTTTTCACCGGAAAGACGACGCAGGCGGCCTGGCGCTCGAAGCCAAGCTGGTATGCCGTATCGACGGAGGATCGCACGATCAACCCTGATCTCGAGCGCTTCATGGCAAAGCGGATGAACGCAAGAACCATCGAGGTGAAGGCAAGCCATTTGTCGCTCATCTCTCACCCGCACGAGATCGCCCGGCTTATCTCGCAAGCCGCCGGACAGCTGAGCTGACAGGCTGATCGGGTCCGGGGCGGCAGACGTCCGCCGCCTCGGGTTCGGGCGTTCGATGCTCCCGACTATTTGCCCTCAGTGATCCTCGTCGATCTCATCGTGCAGGAGGCCGAGGATGCGGCGCTTGAGCGCGATGAAGTCGGGTTCGAGGATCACGTCCATCGAACGCGGCCGCGGGATGTCGACCTTGATCTCGGCCTTGATCTTGCCGGGCCGGGCCGTCATCACCAGGACTCGGTCGCCCAGCACCAGCGCCTCATCGATATCGTGGGTGACGAAGAGCACCGTCTTCTGCTGCCGCTCCCAGACGCGCAGCAGCAGCTTCTGCATGGTGCCGCGCGTCTGGCTGTCGAGCGCGCCGAACGGTTCGTCCATCAGCAGCACGGCCGGGTCGTTGGCAAGGGCGCGCGCGATCGCCACGCGCTGCTTCATGCCGCCTGAGAGTTGCGCCGGATAATGATCGGCGAAGGGCGCAAGGCCGACCTCGTTGAGATACTGGTCGACGATCTGCCTGCGCTGCTCCGCCGGCAGACCCTTGCGTTTCGGTCCATATTCGATGTTGGCGCGCACCGTGAGCCAGGGAAACAAGGTATAGCTCTGGAACACCATGCCCCTGTCGGGACCTGGCTCGATCACTTCCCTGCCGTCGACCTTGATGCTGCCCGAGGTGGCGTCATTGAGCCCGGCGGCCAGATAGAGCAGGCTGGATTTGCCGCATCCTGACGGACCGACGATGACGCAGAATTCGTTCTTGGCGACCTGCAGCGACACATCGTCCAGCGCCAGCACGCCATTGGCGTCGCCATAGCGCAATGTCACGTCCTCGATGCCCATGGTGGTGCCGGCCGAACGCTGATCGCCGGCTGCATGGGCCGTGCCAGCCGGGTTGTTCGCATTGATGGTTTCGGTCATCACTACCCTTGATCCGGCTGCGGTTTGCGAGGAGGCGTTCATAGTCAGGCTGCCCATGGCGCGACCCTCGCCCGGAGAATGCGGAATGCCGTGTCAGTGATGAGGCCAAGAAGCCGATCGCAGCGATCGCCATGAAGATCACATCGACCTGGAAGCCGCGCATCGCTTTGAGGCTGATATAGCCGAGGCCGCTCGACGCCGCGACCAATTCCGCCACGACCAGGTAGGTCCAGGCCCAGCCCATGGTGACGCGAAGCGTGTCGAGGATCGCCGGAAGCGCTGCCGGAAAGATGACGTGCCACACCGCTTCGCTACGCTTGGTGCCCAAAGTGTAGGAGGCGTTGACCAGGTCCCGGGAGACGCTGCGCGCGCAGTCGGAGATCATCACAAGCTGCTGGAAGAAGGTACCGAAGAAGATCACCGCTATGCGCTGCTCGATGCCGATTCCGATCCACAGGATGAACAGCGGCACGAAAGAGGTCACAGGCAGGTAGCGGATGAAATTGACCAGCGGCTCCAGCGGCGCCTGCACCGCCCGGTAGGTACCCATCCACAGCCCTAGCGGCACCGCGATCGCCGAGGACACGATGAAGCCAAGGATCACCACCTTGGCGCTGGTGAAAGTGTGATAGAAAAGACTGCCGTCGAGCGACATGCGATAGGCCGTCTGCAGCACGGTTCCGGGCGTCGGCAGGAACATGTTCGGCACGACGCGGCCGTAGGACAGAAGAGCCCAGCCGCCGATCACGGCTATCCACATTGCCAATGCGAGCGTGGTTGCGGTGCTGGCGGGAATGTTGGCGAATGGGGTCGTCAGGCGTGTCCACGCCGTCCGCCTCTGTGCCATAGGATGGCCTCCGTAGATTTAGGCGCGAAACTGAAGCTTTCGAGAAAAAGCGGGGTCAGCCTGTCAAGCGGACCCCGACGGATTTCGAAGGCTTACTGTTCCTTGATGAAATCGGTGTCGAGAATGGTCTTCGCGTCGATCGTCATCTTGAGCTTGCCGGCCTTGCCCCAGATATCCTGGGCGAAGTTCACCAGGTCGGACGCCTCGCTCTTTTCCGGAGTGCCGAAGAATTCCAGGTTGCGGGCGCGGTCGTAGTAGCGCACGCCCTGGGCGCCGGCCGCGAAATCCTCGGGCTTCTCGAGATAGCCGCCAATGCCCTTGGCCATGATCTCGTAGGCCTTGTCCGGATTGGTCTTGATGTAATCGACCGCCTTGTAATAGCCCTTGATCAAAGCCTTCACATCCTCGGGATGCTTCTCGATCAGGTCGCATTTGAGCGCGATCACGTCGACGATCAGGCCGGGCGTCGTCGCGGAGTCGATCAGCACCTTGCCCTTGCCGCCCTTGCGGACTTCGGTCAGGTGCGGCTCCCAGGTCACCGCGGCGGGAACCTGGCCGGCGATGAAGGCGGTCGCGGCGTCATCGGCGGTCATGTTGGTGATGCTGACATCGTCCTCGGTCATGCCTTCCTTCTTCAGGAGCACGTTGAACCAGAATTCGGAAACGGAGCCCTCGTTCAGGGCGACGGGCTGGCCCTTCAGATCCTTGAGCGACTTGACGTCCGCGTGCGTGACGACGCCGTCGCCGCCATGGCTGTCGTCGAGCGCCACGACATATTTGAAGCAGAGGTCGTCGGAGCGGTACTTCATCAGTTCGTCGACTGTGGATGCCGCGCCATCGAGATCGCCGCCGGCGACCGCCGCCATATAGAGCGCCGATTCTTCGATTACTTTCAGGTCGACGTCGACGCCGGCTTCCTTGAAGTAGCCGAGGTCGCGGGCAAGAAACAGCGGCCCGTAGCCGACCCAGGTGGTCATGCCCAGGCGGATGGCGCCGGCGTCAGCGGGGGCGGCAAGCCCCAAGCCCAGCAGGCCTGCGCTGACCGCGGTCATCAGGCAATTGCGGAATGTCTTCATTGTCGTGGTTCCCCATGGCTGTTGCTGGCACCGACCTCATTCGAGTGGCGTATGCCAGGCTGTCGTTTCGGCAGCCGCTCTCTTGTTATGCGTCGCCCTCCCAGGCGGGCCTTCTTCTAGGTTCCGCAAGAGAGCATCCGGGCCGGGTCGCCTAAAGA
This sequence comes from Mesorhizobium sp. M2A.F.Ca.ET.039.01.1.1, assembly GCF_003998035.1. Taxonomy (NCBI): domain Bacteria; kingdom Pseudomonadati; phylum Pseudomonadota; class Alphaproteobacteria; order Hyphomicrobiales; family Phyllobacteriaceae; genus Mesorhizobium; species Mesorhizobium sp. M2A.F.Ca.ET.039.01.1.1. Next base: position 4,270 of record NZ_RZRY01000198.1, read on the forward strand.
AGTCTTTTTCTGTCCTTTGCTTCGCCGAAACCGAAGCAGCGGCCCTTTCCTTGTCGACGAACTCGAATCGAGGGCGCCGCGCGATTGCGGTTCCGGCGGATGTGCCAATGGCCACGGGCCGGTGCCGCCCTGGAAGACGCAAAACGGCGACCGGGATCGGTCTGCTCGGCATTTCCGCCGCGCAAACGGTGGTCGGCATATGGCTCAAGGACACCACGGAGGCGGTTGTCGCCGTATTCACCGGCGGTATCCAAACACTCGACCTGAGCAGTTGAAGCTACGTCGTCGGAAAATTTCGGTCTCAGCGGCTAATGCCTGACCATCCCGGCGTCGACGTTCAGCGTCTGGCCGGTGATCCAGCGGGCGTCCTCGCTCGCCAGGAACGATACGACGTCGGCGATATGCTCGGGCTGGCCCTTGCCTTTCATCGCCTGCAGCATCTCGACGAAGCCGAACGCCTCGTTGTGCGGGCTCGCCTTGACGCCGTCGCTCTCGATCAGGCCGGGCGTCACCGCATTCGCCGTGATGTTGTATTTGCCAAGTTCCGTGGCCAGCGCACGGGTGAAGCCAATGACGCCGCCCTTGGCCGCGACATAGGCCGCCATGTTGGGTGTGCCGGCAAAGAAGGTGTTGGACGCGATGCTGATGACCCGTCCTGCCTTGTTCGCCGCCCGCATCTGGTCAGTGGCCGCGCGGGTGACGATGAACGTGCCCGTCAAATTGACGTCGATGATTTTGCGCCAATGGTCGAGATCGACATCGTCCCAGGCGATGAACGGCACGATGCTGGCGTTGTTGACCAGTATGTCCACGCCACCGGTCAGCGCCTGGATTTCAGCAAAAAGCGCTTTGACGGACGCTGGATCGGAGATATCGGCGGCGACAGCCTTCGCTTTCCCGCCGATCGACGCGGCGGCCGTCTTTGCGCCCTCGGCGTTGATGTCACTGACGATGACGGTCGCGCCATCGGCCGCCAGCCGCGCCGCGATCGCCTTGCCGATACCCTGCGCCGCGCCCGTCACCAGGGCCGCCTTTCCCGCAAGCCGTCCAGTCATGAAATTTCTCCCTCGATCCGTGATCCGATGATGTCCGTTCAGGCGTCGGCGTCGATGACGGCCAATGCCGCATCGATGCCTTTGCCGATTGCCAGTTTCTGGCCGGCCGCGTTCATGGCGCCGCCAAGCGCCGTCAGCGCCGCGATGGCGTAGATCGGCTGGGCGGTCGGCCCCATGTGGCCGATGCGCGTCAGCTTCCCCAGCGTTTCGCTGCGACCAGATGAAAACACCACGCCGTAGCGGGCGCGCGCGGCCTGGCGAAGCGCCTTCTCGTCGACACCCTTGGGGGTGCGAACCGTGGTGGTGGTCGGCGACGCGATCCCGTCGCTGGCTGCCCAGATCGACAAGCCCATCGCTGCGACGCCCGCGCGCGTGGCCCTGGCTGTAAGCGCGTGTCGCGCCCACACCGCCTCCGGCCCCTCGTTGAGATAGAGGTCGAGCGCGACATCGAGCCCGTTGATCTCCGAGACCGAAGGCGTGAACGGAAACGGCTTGTCGCTCGACCAGGCATCTTCCCAGTCGACGATGCTCAGCATCGATGCGCGCGGCGCAAGCGGATTGGCCTTCATCTTGGCCCAAGCCCGCTCGCTGACGCCCATCATGGTGAGGCCGGGAGGGGCGCCCAGGCATTTGTTGGGACCGGTGACATAGATATCGGCCTTGCAATCCTCGGGATGGGTCTTCATGCCGCCAAAGGAAGAAACGGCGTCGACGATAAGGTAGGCGCCATGCGCCGAGACCAGCGCGCCGATGGCGTCGATCGGATTGATGGTGCCGGATGGCGTGTCGTGGTGACAGACGGAAACGACGGTGATTTCCGGATGCGCCTTCAGCATTGCCGCGACCGCCTGCGGGTCGATCGCCTCATTATAGGGCACTTCGATTTCGAGCAGATGCGGCGAATAGCGTTTCGCCCAATAGCCGAACCCCTTGCCGTAAACTCCGGAGGCAAGGTTGAGCACGACGTCGTCGGGCGCGATCAGGGAAGCCGCCGCGGCCTCGAGGCCGAGCACCGGCTCGCCATGCAGGATGACCGGCTTGTTCGACAGCCGCATCGCTTTCTGCGCCTTGTCGGTCACCTTTTCGTAGAAGAGCTGGAACGCCGGATCATAATCGTAGAGCACGGTGCGGCCGAGGCCACGCAGCACCTCTGCATAGGCGTTGACAGGCCCGGCGGTCAGGGTAATGACCGGATCGGCATGATCGGAATAGCGCATGGGAGTGGTCTCCGGATTGGCGGCGTTCAGCCGTAGAACTGGGTGCCGGTCTTGTAGGTCTTGAAGTTTTCCATGTCGTGCGAGTACATCAGCTCGGCACCGTGGTCCTCGGCCAGCTTCTTCACCTTGCGCATCGAATTGACGCCCGCGACCGGGTCGATGTGGAAGGCTGCCTGGCAGAGCGTTTCCAGGCTCTTCTGCGTGTAGGCGGCGTCGATGGTGAACATGATCGGCTTGCGCTTGGGAAACTCGACCAGCAGGCTGTAGTGGCCGATCGAATGGCCGGGCGTCGAGATCAGCTTTACGCCCCTGGCCAAATCGACGTCGCCCTCGATGCCTTCGAAGGTCGAATTGGCGCGCGTCGTGCCCTCCAGCAGCTGCGCGGTGGCGCCACGCGCCTCCGCCGCCTCGGCCGAGAAGCTCAGGTCGGAATAGCCGAGATGCTCGAAAGGTTGCGGATTGCAGGCCTGTGGCACCTCGGAGCGATGGCAGATCTTCTTTGCGTGTGGAAAATACTTGTTGCCGCCGCAATGGTCGAAATGGAAATGCGAGTTGACGACGACGTCGATGTCCTTCGGCTCCAGCCCGAGCAGCGCCAGCGCGCCGGGAATGGTCTGGTGCTTTTCCTGGATCGGCTTCTCGAAAGGCAGCACTTTCATGACGTGGTCGTAATCATAGCCGGTGTCGATGAGGAACCGGCCCTCGGCATGCTCGATCAGGATCGAATAGACGGGAAAGCGCACTTCGCCGCCGGGGCCGCGATTCCAGAACACATGATAACCGTCGAGAACGAGCGAGCCGCCGTCGAGCAGGTAGACCTTGGTATCCGACATTTGTCGTCTCCTATCTTGGCGCGGATCCCATCCGCGCATCTGGTTTCTGTCAGCGCGCGCCGCGCTCATATGGAATGCCGAGCGCCGCAGGCAGGCTGGCGCGCCGCCCGAACAGTACAAGCATGATCATCACCGCCAGGAACGGCAGCATCTGGATGATGTCGGTCGGGATGTTGATGCCCGCCACCTGCATGGCCGTGGTCAGCGACAGGCACACGCCGAACAGCAGAGCGCCGAACAGCACCCAGACCGGACGGCCGCGCGCCAGCATGGCCAGCACGATGCCGAGGAAGCCGGCGCCATTGGTGATGAAGGGAATGAACAGGCCCGCCCCGACATTGGCGAGATAGGCGCCGCCCAGCCCTGCCAGCGCGCCGGTCGTCAGCACCGCGATGGTGCGGGTCCTGATGACGTCGATGCCGGCGACATCGAGCGCGGCCGGCTTGTCGCCGGCGGCCTGCAGGTTGAGGCCGAGCTGTGTGCGCCGGTAGAGGTAGCTCATGGCGAACACCAGCGCAACGGCCAGATAGACGATCAGGTGATGCCTGAAGAAGGCCGGCCCGATAACGGGAATGTCGGACAGCAGCGGAATGACGGTGGCGTCCGCCGCCGGCAGGCGGGGATAGCTGCGCGAGAACTGGAAATGATGGAGCAGCGCCGTCAGCCCTTCCAGCCCGAGCGTCAGCGCGATGCCATTGACGATCTGGTTCAGCCCGATGCGCACGCAAAGCAGCGCCATGATCAGCGCCACCGCGATGCCGCCCGCGGCGCCGGTGAGGAAGCCGAGCCAAAGTGATCCCGAATAGAAGGCGCCGACAAAGCCCAGATAGGCGCCGGCCAGCATCATGCCTTCGATGCCGATGTTGAGCACGCCGGCCTTTTCCGACATCTGCTCGCCGAGCCCGGCAAGCAGCAGCGGGACGGCCGCGGTGACGGCGCCGAACAACAGCGCGCCAAGAAAAACCTCGCTGAACAGCCCGGTCATGTCTCAGGCCTTTCTCGATTGGTTGTAGCGGTGGTCGACATACTCGGCGAGGGCGAGCACGATCAGCACGATCGAGACCAGCACCAGCGTGAAATGATTGGGCACGCCAAGCCGCCTCGCCGCGCTCTCGCCGCCGATCGAAAGCACCGAAAGCAGAAACACGAAGCCAATCGCGGCAAAGCCGTTCATGCGCGCGAGGAACACCGCCGGAATGACCGCCAGGCCGTAGGCGGGGTTCCAGTCGGCGCGGACATTGCCTTGCACGCCGATGATGTCGACGGCGCCGGCAAGGCCTGCAAGGCCGGCCGAAATGGCAAAGACGGCAACGGTCAGGCCAGGCACGCCGAGCCCGGCATGGACCGCCGCGCGCGGATTGGCGCCGACGATCCTCAATTTCAGTCCGAACGCTGTCCGCGTCATCACCAGATGCACGATGATGATCGCCGCAAGTCCGAGCACGAGGCCGCTGGTGATGGTCGTGTCGAAGAGCCGCGGCAGCCTGTCTTCGACCGACAAGGTACGCGTCTGCGGCACGGTCGTGCCGGGGTCGCGGAACACGAGCTTGACCAGCACGTTGGCGAGCGAGGTGCCGAGGAACGTCATCATCAGCGTGGTGATGATCTCGTTCACGCCCTGATAGGCGCGCAGCAGCGCGGGCAGCAGCGACCACGCCATGGCCACCACCATGGAAATCAGGAACGAACAGATCAGCGCCAGCCAGGCCGGCATAACCTGCACCAGGACGGGAGCGCTGGCGGCCGCCGTGACCGCCCCGAGCAGGAACTGGCCGTCGCCGCCCAGATTCCACATGCCGGCGCGAAAGGCCACGATCAGGCCGGCGGCGAGGAACAAGAGCGGCGCCATGCGCGTCAGCGTCTGCTGGATGCCCAGCGGCGAGAACAGCCCTTTCTCCAGCACGTAGCCGTAATAGGCGAGCGGGTCGACGCCGACGGCAAGCAGTATGCAGCCGGCGATGATAAGAGCGGCAAGGATGGGCCCGAGCGTCATCAGCAGCCGGTGCAGTATATCGCGGCGGGTGGCGACGCCGCTCGTGGCATCGAGCGCGTTGGCGTTGGCGCCGGGTGCGGTATCGATGCTCATGCGGCCAGTCCAATCATCAGGCGGCCGACCTTGGTGCGCGC
>NZ_RZRY01000199.1:0-9477 GCF_003998035.1 Mesorhizobium sp. M2A.F.Ca.ET.039.01.1.1
GGCTTCATATGGAAGCGCTGCGTTTCATGGGCTCGGCCATCGCCACGCTGATCGGCTATGGCGGCTCGGGCGGGCCGGCGATCGAGGAGCCGGAGCCGCAGGCAGCCCTTGCCGCCATCATCTCGTTCTCGGCCCTGCTTCTGCTCTTTGTCTTTGACTTCGACCACGAGATCGTCAAGGCGCTGGTCGCCTCCTACCAGGTCGCGCCGGTCAACGTGTTCTTCAATCCGCAGGCGGCGCTGGTCGACGTCACCGACACCGTGTCGGACGCCTTCTTCCTGGTCATCCGGCTCGGCAGCCCCTTCGTCGCCTATGCCATCCTGGTCAATCTGACGATCGGCTTCGTCAACAAGCTGACGCCGCAGATCCCGGTCTATTTCATCTCCCTGCCCTTCGTCATCGCCGGCGGTATGATCATCTTCTATTTCGCCGTCGGCACGCTGCTGTCACTCTTCGTCGACGGCTTCGTCGACCTCACGCTGGCGAGATAGCCATGACCACGCGCAAGGATCGTCTGAAGAAATTGGTCAAGGTGCAGGAGCAATTGAAGGCGCTGCACGAGACCCGCCATGCCGGCTTCCTCGCCGCCGCCGTCAAGGCGGAAGCGGAGGTCAAGGAACTGATCGAGCATTTCGACACCGACAAATCGCTCGCCGGCCTCTTTCCCGCGCTCTACCACAAGCGCATTACCGACGCGCTCGGCCGCCAGAAACAGAACCTGGAAGATGCCAAGCACGAAGCCGCGCTGATCGCCACCGCGACGGCGCGCACCAACATGGTCGAGCGCGCCTACAAGGATGTGCGCCGCCGCGACGAACGCGAACGCTCCGACCGCGAGCGGCTCGATCTCATCACGCAGAAGCGGGCCGAGGAGTAGCTCGGTAACAACCCGAAGGTGATTTACGGGCGATACCACAACCGCTTTGCGCCTATCTCGGCCATAGAGGTCGGCTTCGCAGCTTCCTCAAAGTGGACGTTGCCGAGCGACTAGGAGGTGGTGGTAGCGACGAAAACGGACGATCAGCCGTTGTCTTGCGAAGCAGCCGTTGCCTACGTCCTAAGGATCGCCGACTGGCTCGATTTCGAGCAGGTGGCGCCCCAATCGCCGGCACAGGCGACGAGTTGGGATCAGGACCTCTCACCCCTCACATGACGCGGATCGCTTTGTACGGCGTCCTGCGGCGACTTGTGCCGGGCCAACGCAACCCACGGGGCTGTCTTTCGCGATCCCGGTGCGTTCCCCACTCGCTGTCATGCGCCAGCCCGACAGCGCTATTCCGGCAGGCCCGCCTTTCGCAAGCCTTCTACAAGCAGAGCCAAATCGGCCGGACGGCAGGTCGGCATGACATCAGCCAGATTGGAAATTCGCTGGCCGGGATCGAGCCCGAGAATTCGGCTCACGACCTTTTGCGCCTCCTCTGTTCGGCCGGCGTGAGCATAGCTTGCAGCCGCAAAGCGCAACGAGGGCAAAAAGTCCGGTTTTTCCCGCAACGATCTTTCAGCCCAAGTTGATGCCTCCTCAAATCGACCAGCGAAGAGATGAGCCACTGCAACCGCATTCTGCATGTCGAACATCAGCGGGTCGACTGGGCTCATGCGCATCGCCGTCGCGAGGTGCCGAAGTGAGGTTTCCGTATCGCCGAGGTCGGCTCTGACCCAGCCGCTGAATAGCCACGCAGTAGCCAGGTTCGGATTGAGCGCAAGCGCGCGGTCAATGAACGCTGCCCCGCTATTGTTGTCGCCCACGACGTAGGCGAGCGCGATCCCGCCGCGGGAAAGAGCGATCGCGTCATCCCTGCCCAAATCCATGGCCTTCAAAGCTAGGCGCTCGGTTTCGGCGGTTTCCAGCTTGCGATCCGTCATCCAACCGTTCGCCTTGCGTATGACGGCACACCACGCGGCCATGCCGTATGCGGAGGCAAATTCAGGGTCGAGTTCGATGGCTCTGTAAAACAACTGAAGAGCGTTCGCGGTGGATTCCCTGGTCAACTGGTGGAGGCTTGCTATCCCGCGCAGATAGTAGTCGTAAGCGTCAAGGTGTTCGGTCGGCTTGCGCTTGGCCCGCTCGATCTCTGCCTGTTCCAGCTTCGGAGCGATCGCTCCGACGACGCTCCGGGTCACTTCCTCCTGCAGATCAAAAACATCCTCCAGCCCGCCGTCGAAACGGTCGGCCCATAGATGTGCTCCCGTTGTCGCGTCGATAAGCTGACCGGTGATGCGAACCCTGCTCGCCGCCTTGCGGACGCTCCCTTCAAGCACGTAGCGCACACCAAGCTCGCGTCCGACCTGCTTGATGTCCACGGCCCGGCCCTTGTAGGTAAAGCTCGAGTTGCGCGCGATGACGAACAGCCAGCGCGTGCGGGAAAGCGCGGTGATGATCTCCTCGACCATGCCATCAGCGAAGTAGCCCTGCTCGGGGTCGCCACTCATGTTGTCGAATGGCAAGACCGCGATGGACGGTTTTTCGGGAAGCGCTAGCATATCCTTTGTGGAGAATACCGAAGTGGGTTTCGCTCGACTGACCCGATAGGCGCGCACCGCTTCCACGATGTTGTGGACCTGATGGCTACCGAGATCGGTGTAGCTGTAGTCTAGTTTGCCTTTGACCTGCTCGTAGACGTTGCGCGCGACGCAGATGCCGCCCGGTTCTGCAAGCTTCTCGAGCCGCGCGGCGATGTTCACGCCATCACCGTAGATCGTATCGTCCTGCGCGATCACGTCGCCCAAATTCACACCCATGCGGAAAGCCATGCGCTTGTCTTCGGGCAAACTTGCATTGTGAGCGGCCAATCCCTCCTGGGCTTCGACCGCACACTGCACCGCGTGGACCGCGCTGGCGAATTCGACAAGAAGGCTGTCACCAGCCGAACCGACGATGCGTCCGCGCGACTCTTTGATCTTGGGCTCGATAACTTCGGCGCGAAGCCTCTTCAGATGCGCAAGCGTGCCAGCCTCGTCGGCTCCCATGAGACGGCTGTAGCCGACGACGTCGGCTGCAAGGATTGCGGCAAGGCGTCGCTCCATGCTTGTGTCCCGGCTCTCCCATAGATCGCTCCGACTGGCGAGCGTAGTCTAGTCCTACCTCCAATGCGAGCGTGCAGTGCCGGCGCCAATAACCGGCGACCTCGCTAGAGGTCGCGTTTAGCCAGAGAGCCGCCGTTACGTATAGACGATCGGCATACTTGTCACTCAGGCAGCCCGGCCTTGCCCCCCTGGAAGGACACATCGCCGTTTGTGTCGCAGTTCAGACCCGAAGCGGCCCCAGGCGGAACGGATCTAAATGCAGCGGCCCTCCTGAGTCTGTGCTATGTCGGATAGGGAAGGAGGGGCAAATGAGCGAGACCCGCAAGCTTGCGGCAATCCTGGCCGCCGATGTCGTGGGATACAGCCGACTGGCTGGCGTGGACGAAGATCGGACTCTCGCGCGCCTGCGGGCGCTCCGCAGCGATCTGGTTGATCCTACCATCGCGGTACACATCGGACGCGTGGTGAAACGCACCGGTGACGGAGCCCTTGTCGAGTTCCGTAGCGTGGTCGATGCCGTCCGATGCGCTATCGAAGTGCAGAATGCCATGCTTGAACGAAATGCCGGAGTGCCGCCTGATCGACGTATCGAGTTCCGGATCGGCATCCATATCGGCGACATAGTCGAGGAGAGCGACGGTGACCTAATGGGCGACGGTGTTAACATTGCTGCTCGCCTGGAAAGCATTGCGGAACCAAGTGAGATTTACCTGTCAGGTGCGGCATATGAGCAGGTGCGCGACAAGCTGAAGGAAGAATTCGAGGATCTCGGCGACAAAGAACTCAAAAACATTGCACGGCCGGTGCGAGTCTATCGCGTGGCCTTCGACCGTCACATCGCAAGCGTGTCGACAGTGCCCGATCTGTCCGGCGGAAGACTGGCGCCGCCCGACAAGCCGTCGATCGCCGTCCTGCCCTTCCAGAACATGAGCGGCGACCCCGAACAGGAATACTTCGGCGACGGGATCGCGGAGGACATCATTACCGCCTTATCCAAGCTGCGGGGCTTCTTCGTTATCGCGCGCAATTCGTCCTTCGCGTACAAAGGCAAGGCGCCAGATATCCGTCAGGTCACGCGCGAGCTTGGTGTTCGCTATGTACTGGAAGGCAGCGTTCGCAAGGCGGGTGAGCGACTGCGGGTAACTGGCCAGCTTATTGACGCGGCCAGCGGCAATCACATCTGGGCAGAGCGCTACGACCGCCCCGCCTCTGATATTTTCGCAGTGCAGGATGAGATCACTCACAGCGTTGTCGCAGCGATAGAGCCGCAGATTTACGCAGCTGAACGCCTTCGCCTTCAAAGTAAGGCGCCTGAGAGTCTCGATGCGTGGGGCTGCGTCGTACGAGCAATGCCTTATATCTGGACATGGGTTATTCAAGACGAGGACACTGGCATCAACCTCCTGAAGCGAGCTATTGAGCTTGATCCCCACTACGCTCGCGCCCGCAGCCTGCTCGCGTGGGCCTTCGCCACCCGTGTAATTTCCGGCAATTTGGAGTTTGAGCAAGGCATATCAAGTGCCCTCGCGCTTGCCCAGGGTGCGATAGACCTCGATCCCGACGACGCATGGGCCCATTTCGCGGCAGGTTACATATCAGCGTTTTCGAGACGATTTGGGCCGGCGGTGGAGGAACTGAACGAGGCACTGCAGCGTAACCCGAACTTTGCATTCGTCCACATAATCTTGGGGGTAGCCTACGGCTATGCGGGGCTTGCTGAAGATGGCCTCCGCCAGCTCGAAATCGCACGACGACTGAGTCCCCTTGATCAAACCCAAGCAGCGAATCTTTCGGTGGAGGGTCTTTGCCATCTGGTCGCCGGCCGTTACGCCGAAGCGGTAAGAGCTGAACGTCGGGCTGTACTGATGAGACCAAACTTTGGAACCGCTTGGCGCACACTCACAGCAGCCGCAGGACTGGCCGGTGATCTGGAAATCGCACGTCAAGGACTCGTCGAATGCAAACGGCTACAGCCGAATCTCAGCATCGATTGGGTCGAAAAATACCACCCACTGATACGGTCACAGGACCGTGCCAGATATATCGAAGGCCTACGACGCGCAGGCCTGGAATAATGACCTGTGAACTGGTTCGTCACTGAAGAAGCTGCTAATATTCGTTCGGCTCACCAATTGGTCCGCAACGCTTGGCGGGTTGATGGCGACAGCTGACGTCGAGGGGACGGCATGCGGATCGCAATGATGGGAGCGGGCGGCATTGGCGGATATATCGGCGCCAGGCTAGCCCAGGCAGGGGGCGACGTGAGCTTCATTGCTCGCGGAGCGCACCTTGCGGCAATGCTCCAGACTGGTCTGAGTATCCAGAGCGACCTCGGCAGCTTTGTTCATGCGCCTGTATCCGCGAGCGGAGCGGCGGTTGATATCGCGCCTGTGGATCTGGTGATTTTCGCTGTCAAGCTCTACGACAGCGAGGGGGCGGCTGCATCTATCGCACCCCTCGTGGGGGTCAACACGCGCGTCGTTACGCTGCAAAACGGCATCGACAGCGTCGAAATCCTTGGTCGTCATCTGCAGCGTGACCGCGTGATAGGCGGCGCCACCTATCTTTCCGGCTTCATCAGCAAGCCGGGCGAGGTCGTTCATTCCGGCGGGCTGCCTCATATCCTGGTCGGCGGCCAACATGATCCTGTCATCGAGCAACTGAAGGGGCTGTGTGATCGCGCCATCGGGCTTGAGCTCAAACCAGTCGCAGACATCGACGAAGTGCTTTGGGAGAAGTTTGTAACGCTTTGCGCCTTCTCGGGAGGAACATCGCTGATGCGCTCTGGCATCGGCCCGATCCTGGCCGATCCGGAAGCACGCATCTTCATTGAACAGTTGAGGGATGAGGGGATGGCGGTAGCCGCAGCGGCCGGCCACCCAATGGCCGACGGGTTCCCGGGCCGCGTCGAGACCAGGTGGTCCGCGTTTCCTCCGCATGTGAAATCCTCGATGGCAAATGACCTCGAACGTGGGAGACCCATCGAGGTCGCGTGGCTTTCCGGGCGCATGCATCAACTGGGAATTGAGTTGGGTGTCGCCACGCCAGGCCACACGGCGGTTTTTCGGGCGCTGCATCTGCATGCACTGGGGACGCAGCGCCAGAATTCCAATCTCTGATCACGCTCATAGCCGAATCTATTTGGAGGACGTCATGGCAGGTTCCTCGAACGAAACAACGTTAGTCAGGGCAGGCGACGACGCTGTCGGCTCCCAGGACATGTTCAACAAGGAACTGCAAACCTATCGCAAGATCGTTGGCGCGAATCTCATGTTCCATCGGGAGGTCTACGGCGTCCTTCGCGATCTGCTTGTCGAGCATGCGCCGGCGTCATTCCGGTTTCTCGACATTGCCTGTGGAGATGCCAGCGCCTCCGCCGCAATGCTGAAGACGATGGCGATCGGAAATTACGTCGGCATCGACTTGTCTGAGGCATCTCTGCGACTGGCGGCACGAGAGCTCGACGGTATGCCATGTCCGGTCGAGTTGCAGTGCAATGATTTCGCCCAGGCCATGGCGAAGTGGTCTGAGCCTGTCGATGTAATCTGGATTGGGATGTCGCTGCATCACCTGCCTGCCACGGGCAAGGCACAGCTGATGCACGACGCCCACCGCTCTCTGGGCGGGAAGGGCATGTTTATAATTTGGGAGCCGGCGCTGTTCGAAGGAGAGGAGCGCTTATCCTGGCTGGCACGATTTTCTTTGCTGCGCGACGAATGGTCGGCAGTTTCAGATGAGGAATTCGCTTCGATGGAAAGGCACATGCGACTTGCCGATTTCCCGGAGACGGTCGGCACATGGCTCGGCATGGGCACGGACGCCGGCTTCTCCCAGGCGGAGGAGATTTTCATGATGCCTAACGAAATGGGTAGGGTGTTTCGATTCTCAAATTGAGTCTGAGCCGAGAATAGCCGCCGTCATCTTCGGCACGACCACACAGAGCTAGGCGACTATTTTGGACGAGATGCGCCGAGCTACCGATCAAAACCTCGAACTCGTCTTGTAAACAGACCGTCGGCTTGCGGCCCCAGCGACATCAGCAGAACATCGCGTGGGGAATGCCACTCGAAGCGCGAGCAGACAACCGATCCAACATCGGCATGCGTCGCCCTTTTTCCCGCAAGCCTGCCACAAGCTTGTTCAGTCATGTTGCGGATAACAAAACCGGCAAAGGGCGGACTTTCTTGGCCATTTCCCCACCCAGCGACATCGTCATGGACGTTGCCCGCGCAGCGGAGCCGGCCGATGTCGAAGCCGCGCGCGCGGCGCTCGCAAGAAGGGCGAATGGCACTTCGGCACCGTTCTCTGTCGATCCGTCCGCCACGGTCGATGCCGGCTCCGTGCTCTCGCGCGCCACTGCCGACAAGGTGGAAGCCGCCAATCCCGCGAAGAAGTTCCAGCGCTTCGAGGCGATGGTGCTGACGACCTTCATCCAGAACATGATGCCCAAGGACGCGGAGGGCGTTTACGGCAAGGGCCTTGCCGGCGACATGTGGAAGTCGCAGCTCGCCGAGAAGGTAGCCGATGTCATGGCCGCGCATGGGGGCATCGGCATCGCCCGATCCATGCTTGCCGACCATTATCTGGATGGCAAGCGCAAGGTGCCGGTCGGCCCCGTTGCCGGCGGACCGCAGAAAACCGAGATAGACCAGCAAACCAGGCTTTCGACCTCGATGGTCGAGGAGCTTGAGCGCAAGGCCGCACGGTCGATGACCGGCGACGACACAACCATAAAAATGGACATCAATATCTAGGGACCTACATGGCCGACCAGACGGACCTTTACAACCTTCCCGCTCGCGCCAATGCATCGGACGCGCCTGCCGCCGCACGACCCGGCAACCTCGCCGCCATCATCGGCCGCATCGAGGAAGTCGTGGACGAGGAGACAGCCGGCATCCGCAGTGGAACGGCCTATGACCTCAAGGCCTCGAACGCGCGCAAGAGCCGGTATCTTTACGAGCTCAACCGGGCGCTCAAGGGCGCCAACGAGATCGAGTTCCTCGAGCAGCATCGCGAGGGCCTTTTGCGGCTGCGCCAGAAGCTGGCCAAGAACGAAGCGGCGATCCTTGCCCATCTCAACGCCGTCAACGAGGTCGCCACGCTTCTGAGGAACGCCATCCAGCGCGCCGATACGGACGGCACCTATTCGGCCGCCGAGTTCGGCATGGCCCGAGCCTGATGGAGATGATCTGGGCGCAAGGAAAGACCCGGTGATAAAGTTTGTCGCCGCCGCGCTGTGGATTTGCGCCGTGACGCTGGGCGCGGTCTTCTATTCCTTCCAGGCGGCCAGCCAACGCGGCGCGGCCGAACCGCCGAAGCCGATGCTGGGCGGCCTCGACTACGTCAAGACCGACATGATCTCGGTGCCGCTGCTGCGCGATGGCACGATCGACGGCTATTTCCTCACCAAGCTCGTCTACACGATCGAGCCGGAGCAGATGAAGAAGCTGTCGGTGCCGGCGCAGGCGTTGATGACCGACCAAGTCTATTCCTATCTCTATTCCAATCCGCAGATCGATTTCACGAAGAAGGAATCGATCGATCTCGACGCCTTCCGCAAGTCGATCCGCGATACCATCAACACCCGCATTGGCGTCGAGCTGGTGCACGACGTGCTGATCGACCAGGTCAACTTCCTCTCCAAGGACGATATCCGGGACAACGCGCTGCGCCGTCGCAGGGGCGCCGGGGAAACCGCGGCGGCAATGACCAAGGCGTTCAAGGCCGCGCCGGAACATTGATCGCCCGGCACGGATGCCTAGCCGCGCTTACCCCTGTTGCGACATGACGCATGGTGACCGCGTTGACGTTTACGTCAACTCGAAGCTATATGCGCGGTGACAGGCGACCGCGCAGGCGCGGCGCATCTACCTCGCCCAGCGGCCAAGCGCCGGTGCGCGTCAACGCAACCAACGAGGAGAACAGCCATGGGCGTTCAGGAGATTGCCGACAAGATCAGGTCGCGCGTGGCAAGCGCGGGCTTCGAGCATTCGGTCAAGTTCGACACCGGCGGCGACGGCGTCATCGTCATCGACGGTGCGACCGTCTCGACCACCGATGCGCCGACCGACTGCACCGTGAAGCTGTCGCTCGACGATCTGGATTCGCTGATCGCCGGCGACCTCAACCCGACCATGGCCTTCATGGCCGGCAAGCTAAAGGTCGAAGGCGACATGACGGTCGCCATGGCGCTCAGCCAGCTGCTCGGCTGATCGTTCGCAAGAAACAAGGCCGCCCATCGGGCGGCCTTGTTTCTGTCGAATAGTAGGCGTCAGGCGACAAAGCCCGGCGCCTGCCCCTTGATCTTGCGGCCGGCGGCCTTGATCGTGCCCTTGACGCCATCCAGCGTGCCGTCCTTCAGCTCCAATGCCAGAAGCCGGTGCCGCTCGTAGGGGCCAGGCATGGCAAGCGTTCCGGTGCGGTCGGCCGAGAAGCCGAACCGTCCGTAAT
>NZ_RZRY01000019.1:0-30195 GCF_003998035.1 Mesorhizobium sp. M2A.F.Ca.ET.039.01.1.1
ATATATGGTCGCCCCGGTGCGTTGGGCGACGCCGGCCACCGAGGTCGATTGCGCGATGTAGCCGTTGCGCTCGGCGACATCGGTGATCCAGTCGGCCAGCACGCCGCCGCCCTGGCCGCCGACGGCGAGAACGGCGAGTTTTATCACCCGCTCGTCATCAAAGGCGCCCGATTTCGGGCGCAGCGCTGCTTTGTGATCAAGCATCGGCAAACATCAAACGGCGGCTCTCGCGGCGTCGCTGCAACAGCCCGATCACGGCGCGGCGCGCGCTTTCGAGGAAACGGTCCCAGCGGCCGGGATTGTGGACGACGTCGGCGCGGTAGAAGGAGGGGCAAAGCACGGCGGCGTCCGCCACCTCGCCGCAATTGCCGCAGCCGACGCAATTCTGGTCGATCGAGGCGACGGGATCGTCGCGCAACGGATCGTCGAGCGACTTCACCGACAGCGATGGACAGCCAGATAGGCGCATGCAGGCATGGTCGCCGGTGCAGATGTCCTCGTCGACACCGAATTTCGGCTTGACCACGCGCTCGCCGCCCTTGATCGCCTTGTCGACCAGCGGCTTCTCGCGGCGCTGGCGGTTGAGCATGCATTCGGACGAGGCGACGATGACCTTCGGCCCCTTCTCCTCGGTGGTCAGCGCCTCGCGCAGCGCGGCGCGCATCTTGCCGACATCATAGGTGCGGTCGATGTGGCGCAGCCATTTGACCCCCATGCCCTTCACCGCTTCGTCGATCGGATGCTTCGTCGACTTGGTGCGGTTGTTGGCGCGCGACGACAGGATGTCCTGCCCCCCGGTGGCGGCCGAGTAGAAATTGTCGACGATGACGATGACGCCGTCATTCCGGTTGAAGACGGCATTGCCGATCGAGGAGGTGAGGCCGTTGTGCCAAAACCCGCCGTCGCCGACGAAGGAAATTGAGCGGCGTTTTGCTTCCGGCGAGTTGAAGGCGGAGGCCGAGGCGGGCCCCAGCCCGTAGCCCATGGTGGTGGCGCCGAGCTCGAAGGGCGGCATGATCGAGAACAGATGGCAGCCGATGTCGGAAGCGATGTGGTGCTTACCGAGCTCCTGCTCGACCAGCTTGGTCGCGGCGAAGATCGGCCGCTCCGGGCAGCCGACGCAGAAGCCCGGGGGCCGGCCCGGAACGACATTGATGAGATCGGCGGTGTCGATGCCTTCGCCCAGCTTGTTCGGCGCGCGCACCTCGCCCGGCAAAAGATGCGGGGCGTTGGCGCGCAGGAAGGAGCCGATGCCGTCGAGCATCACCTGCCCAGTATATTCGCCGGCCATCGGCAGATGCTCCTTACCGACCAGCCTGGTGCCGCGCCCGGCCTTGTGCAGCATCGCGGCAAAGGCCTGCTCGATATAGTTGGGCTGGCCTTCCTCGACGACCAGCACCGCCTGCTTGCCTTCGCAGAAGGACAGGAACTCGTCGTCCACCAGCGGATAGACGGCGTTCAGCACGTAGAGCGGCACTTCGGTGTCGCCATAGGTGTCGGCAAGCCCAAGCCGCTGCAGCGCGCGGATTACGGAGTTGTACATGCCGCCCTGCATGACGATGCCGACCGAGCCGTGGTCCGGCCCGAACATCTCGTTGATCTTGCGGCTCTTGATGAAATCGACCGCCGCCGGCCAGCGCTTGGCGACCTTCTCCTTTTCATGCAGGAAGGAAGCGGGCGGCAGCACGATGCGGCCGGTGTCGCGGCGCGGCGCCGACAGCGCGTCGGCGACCGACATTGGCGGGCGCTTGTTGTCCTTGGCAATGAAATGGCCGTGGACATGGCAGCAGCGGATGCGCACTTGCAGCATCACGGGTGTGTTCGACGTCTCGGACAGTTCGAAGCCGTCCTCGACCGCCTTGACGATCGAGGGCAGGTTCGGGCGCGGATCGAGCAGCCAGACCTGGCTCTTCATGGCAAAGGCGTGGCTGCGCTCCTGCATGATGGAGGAGCCTTCGCCATAATCCTCGCCGACGATGATCAGCGCGCCGCCGGTGACGCCGCCGGACGCCAGATTTGCGAGCGCGTCGGACGCGACATTGGTGCCGACTGTCGACTTGAAGGTGGCCGCACCACGGATCGGGTAATGCACCGAAGCGGCAAGCATGGCTGTGGCGGTCGCCTCCGAGGCGCTCGCCTCGAAATGCACGCCGAGCTCGCCCAGGATGTCCTGCGCATCGGCCAGCACATCCATCAGGTGGCTGATCGGCGCGCCCTGGTAGCCGCCGACATAGCCGACGCCGCATTGCAACAGCGCCTTGGTGATTGCGAGGATGCCCTCGCCCGCGAATTCCTCGCCGGCCCCTAACCTCAGCTTTTCGACTTCCTTGGCAAAAGACCGTTCGGCCATGTCTGCCTCCTTCCGTTGCCGCAACCAGGCGGCGCGTTCGTCAACTCAGATGTCGTGCTTGCGGATGTTCTTCAGCATCTTCTGCAGGATCGCGATCAGCGCGGCATACTCGGCATCGTCGACACCGTCGAACATCGCCTCGAACGCGTCATGCATGGCCGGCCAGGCGCGGGTGAACAGCGCGCGTCCGTCATCGGTCAGGAACACATGGCGGATGCGGCTGTCGGTGACGCCCTGCTCGCGCCGTACCAGGCCCTGGCTTTCCAGCGTGTCGAGCGTGCGGCTCAAGGTCGACTGCTCGATCACCGTATAAACCGAGAGGTCGTTGACGGTGACGCCGTCGGTGACCGAGAGCACGGCGAGCGTCCGCACCTGCGGAATGGTAAGACCTTGCTTACGGAAATCCTCGCGCAAAGTGGCGTTGTAGCGGCCCATGATGCGGTTCATCAGATAGGGCGCGAATTGCTGCAGCCCGATCTGGCCGAGGGTCGAGATGCGCTGGCGTTTTTCGGCGAGCTTTTGTTCCATCAGAGCCTCCCCGCCAGAAGGAAGCCGGAGCCGCCGCCTAGGCCGGCTCCCGGATGGGTCGAAGCGCCGATATGGTAGAGGCCTTTGACGCCGGTCTCGTGGTTGCGGCTTGCCTTGAACGGCCGCCACAGGAAGGACTGGTCGATGGTCGACGAGCCACCATAGGGATCTCCGCCGACAAGGTTGATGTTCATCGCTTCGAGGTCGGCCGGCGAATAGGCGCGGCGCGCAATGACGGTCTCGCGAAACCCGTCGATATGGTTGGCGAGGATCGCCTCGACGCGGTCGGCATAGGCTTCGCGCAGTGCCCCGGTCCAGCGCCCGTCAGCCGGGGCATTCAGCTTGCCGGCGGCATCGCCCTTGATGTGGCGCGGCGCCTCGGGCAGTTGCAGCCAGAGGATCGCCTTGCCTTCAGGACAGCGCGAGGGATCGAGCGCGTGCGGCTGGCCGACGCAGATGGTCGGCACTTCCGGCAGCAGGCCGCGCACCGCCTCGTTGCAGGCTTTCGAAACGCCGTCCAAACCCGGCGTCAGATGCAGCAGCGCCACCTTGTCGAGGCCCCCGCCGCGCCATGCAGGCGGCTTGTCCAGCGCATAGTGGATCTGGAAATTGCCCTTGCCGTAGCGATAGGCCTGCGTGGCCTTGGTTGCCGCCTCAGGCGCATCCTTGCCGAGCAGGCGGCCGTAGAGCTGCGTCGGCGTGACCGAGCAGATGACGCCTTTCGCAGCGCTCAACGTCTCGCCGGAGGCGAGCCGCACGCCGGTGGCACGGCCGCCGCTCTGGACGATCGAGGCGACATCGGCGTCGACGCGGATCTCGCCGCCGCGCTCCTTGATCAGCGCCTCGAAGGCGGCGAGCAGGTTTTTCGCGCCGCCCTTGACGACCGGCGCGCCGGCGGCCTCCAGGGCGAAGGCGATGACCTTGGCGATCTGGCCGGAGAAGGCGTCTTCGGGCCCAAGCCCGGCATGCAGCACCCAGGGTGCCCAGAGCGCGCGGACCGTGTCGGATGAGTAGGTCGTCTCAAGCCAGCCGCGCGCGGGCACCAGCGCCTCGCCCATGAAGGCGGCGAGGTTGCGCGGGCCGCGCCGCCAGGCCTCGCCGGCCAGCAGCTTGGTTGTCGGATAGGACCAGAGCGCGCCGCCGAGCAGACCGAACAGCAGCCCCGCATCGCGCTCGATGCCGCCGACGTCGCCGCCGTGGCGGTCGCCGTCGCCGGCGGCGATCCGGTTGAGCGCCGCGATGTTGGTGGCGCGGTCGGTGGTGAGCACGGCATGGCTGCCGTCCGGCATGAGAACGCCTGTGGGAGTCGCCGTGTGGCAGAACTCCAGCCCATGCCGCGCAAGGTCCTTGCCAAGCGCGGCAAAGGCCGGCGAGGTGATGAACAGCACGAAGGTCGTCGCCATCACGTCATGGACGAAGCCCGGCGCGGTGATCTCCTCGGTGCGCATGCAGCCGCCGATGCGGTCGTTGCGCTCGAGCACCAGCACCTTGGCGCCCTTGGCGCCAAGCATTGCCGCGCAGACCAGGGCGTTGATGCCGCTGCCGACGATGGTGTGATCGGCGGCGGTCATTGAGGGGTGCTCGCGGTCAAGAAATGGACGTCAATCGCGCAAAGCCGAGTTCCTTCGCGCCCCCCTCTGTCCTGCCGGACATCTGCCCCACAAGGGGGGAGATTGGCAGCCTCGGCGCCTTGCTCAATCCTGCGGCGTTGGAGATTGGCGAAAGCACGCGTGACGTCTGATCTCCCCCCTTGTGGGGGAGATGTCCGGCAGGACAGAGGGGGGCGCCGTAGAGCGCTGACGCTCCAAGACGACCACATCGACTCCATCACTCCATTGCCCTCGAGCATGATCTTCTCCCGAAGACCGCCGCCTCGCCCTATTTGCCTGGCACCAGCGCCAGCGCGCGGATCGGGCTGCCGGTGCCGCGCTCGATCTTGAGCGGGGCCGCGATCAGGATAGCGCCCTTCGGCGGCAGCTGGTCGAGATTGCAGAGGCTGGCGAGGCCATAGCGGTTGGCCTTGTGCATCAGCGTGTGGGCCGGGAATGGCGGCTCCATGCCGCCGGCCTTGCCGGCATCGGTACCGATCGTCTCCGAGCCCCAGCCCTTGATATCCTTGCTGATCAGGAACTGGATGGCTTCGGCCGTCGGGCCGGGCGTGTGAGGGCCGGTCTCGTTGGCATTGAGGAACTCGGCTTCCGAGCCGTTGCGCTTGTACCAGTCGGTGCGCATCACCACCCACTCGCCGGGATTGATGGCGCCGTGCTTGGCCTCCCAGGCCTTGATATGGTCGACGGTGAGCAGGAAATCGTGGTCTTCAGCCGCTTCCACTGAGCAGTCGATGACGTTGACCGGACCGATGAAATTCTGCGCCGGAATGGTGTCGGTGGCGCCGTCCGGATAATCCTTGCCGGTAATCCAGTGCTGCGGCGCGTCGAAATGCGTGCCCGAATGCTCGCCGAGCTTCAGCCAGTTCCAGGCCCACCACGGACCGTTCTTGTCGTATTTGGAAATCTCGTGGATCTCGATCTTCGGCGTGTCGACGGCGAGCTCCGGCGGCAGCTTGATCAGCGGCGTGTTCGGCCCGAGCGGCGCCGTCAGGTCGACCACCTTGATGGCGCCCGAGAGCAGCTGGCCGGCGACCTCGCCGAGGAGTTTCTGCGTGTCCATGGTCTTTGTTCCCTCTTGTCTCTGATGATCAAGGCTCGTTGCGGCCCTTAATATACCTACTAGACGAAAACATATGCATCTGCAATTATCTTTAAGCATAAAGCATTTTGGGGCGGGGCGTGAGCGAGTTCGACGCCATCTTTGTCGGGGCGGGCCACAACAGTCTGGCATGCGCCGCGCATCTGGCGCTCAAAGGCTGGAAAATAGCGGTTTTCGAACGCAGCGAAAAGATCGGCGGGGCAGTGCGGACCGCCGAATACACGCTTCCCGGCTTCCGGCACGATTTCGGCGCGATGAATTTGAGCCTCTTTGCAGGCTCCGCCTTTCACCGGAAATATGCAAATGAATTGAATAGCCACGGGCTGGAGTTCGCGCCGGTGGCCGATTGTTTCGCCAGCGCCTTCCCCGATGGGAAATGGTTCGGCGTCAGCAACGACCTGGAAAAGACCGCATCGCGGCTGGCCGCCTTCTCGGCGGCGGACGCGGCCACATGGCGGAAACTGGTAGGCGCCTTCCCGGGCGAAGCTGAGCATCTGTTCCGGCTGCTCGGATCGCCGATGAGCGCAAGGGCGCTGGCCGGCACGGGCTGGAAACTCTGGCGCAAGAAGGGTCTTGCCGGCGCGCTCGATACCGGCCGGCTGCTGCTCTCATCGCCGCGCGGGTGGCTGGAGGAAAATTTCGAGACGCCGCATGTCCGCACCACGCTCGCGGCCTGGGGCATGCATCTCGACTTCGCGCCCGACATCGCCGGGGGCGCCGTCTTCCCCTACCTGGAATCGATGGCCAACCAGAGTTTCGGCATGGTGCTGGGCAAAGGCGGTGCCGACACCATCATCCATGCCCTGGCCGGCATGGTGAAGGCGGCCCGTGGCCAGATCACGACCGGCGCCGATGTCGCCGAGATCATGGTTTCCGGCGGCAGGGCGACCGGGGTGCGGCTGGCATCCGGCGAAACGCATGTTGCGACCAAGGCCCTCATTGCCGGTGTCGCACCGAAAGCGCTGCCGGGCAAGCTGCTGCCCAATGGCTCGGGCGACGCCGGTTTTGACGCTGCGATGCAGACATTCCGTCATGCGCCGGGCACGATGATGATCCATCTGGCGATGGACGATCTGCCGGACTGGAGCGCCGGCGCCGAGCTTCGCCAGTTCGCCTATGTGCATCTGGCGCCGTCGCTCGATGCCATGTCGCGCACCTACCAGCAGGCGATCGCCGGCCAGTTGCCCGACCAGCCCGTGCTCGTGGTCGGCCAGCCGACGGCCGTCGACCCTTCGCGGGCGCCGCAAGGCAAGCATGTGCTGTGGGTGCAGGTGCGCATGCTGCCGGCGGAGATCCTCGGCGATGCCGCGGGCAAGATCGCGCCGGCGCAGTGGGATGCCGTCAAGGACGCCTATGCCGAGCGCGTGCTCGACATCATCGAGAGCTACGCGCCCGACCTGCGACAGAAAATCCTTTGCCGCGCGATTTTCTCGCCACTCGACCTCGAGCGCGAAAACCCGAACCTGGTCGGTGGCGACCAGATCTGCGGCAGCCACCATCTGGCGCAGAATTTCCTCTTCCGCCCGGCGCGCGGCTTCGCGCGCTGGAACACGCCCGTCGCCAACCTGTACCTCACCGGAGCCGCGACATGGCCCGGCGCCGGCACGGGCGCGGCCTCCGGCTTCATGCTCGCCCAACAGCTGGGAGGAAACTAGAATTCCGGGACGGGAAGCGCGCGGTTGCCCGGGTGCCTGAACAGACGGATCGATGACGCCGCGCAAATTAAAGACAACCAACAAGGGGAACGACCATGACCATCAACAGACGCGACTTGCTTGGATATGGCGCCGCCGCGATCGGCGCGGCGACGCTTGGCCTGCCGAGGGCGGCCAAGGCGGCCGACGAGCTCACCATCGCCTACAACGTCAACCTGCCCTCCTGGGATCCGACGACCGGCCCTTCCGCGGTGAACCCGACCATTCAGGGCCTCTACCAGTCGGTGTTCGACCAGATCATCGGCCAGAAGCCGGACCTCTCCTTCACGCCGGGACTGCTCACCGAATGGGGCTGGAACGACGACCGCACCAAGGTGACGATGACGGTGCGCGAAGGCGTCAAATGGCATGATGGCTCGCCCTTCACGCCGGAAGACGTGGTGTGGTCGCTGACCCGGGCCGGCGACGAGAAGACCGGCAACCCGATCCAGTTCGTCTGGAAGAACGTCAACAATTTCAAGATCGACGGCAACAAGATCACCGGCGACGTCGTCCAGTTCGATCCGGTCTATTTCAAGTGGATGTCGTTCCTGACCGGCTACATCCTGCCGAAAGCCTATTACGAGAAGGTCGGGGCCGAAGGCTTCGAGAAGGCCCCGATCGGCACCGGGCCGTATATGGTCGACAAGTTCGAGCGCAACGCCTTCCTGCGCCTGAAGGCCAATCCGCATTATTGGGGCACGAAGCCGGCCTTCGAGAATGTGACGATCAAGTTCGTCACCGATGCGGCGAGCCGTGTCGCCGAGATCGAGTCGGGCTCCTCGCAGGTGACGCTCGAAATCCCCTATGAGGAGTATGACCGGCTGATCGCCAAGGACGGGCTTGCCGGCTCGATCAAGAACGTCTCCGACATCGGCATGATCTTCTTCAACGACATCGAGGCGATGCTGGACAAGAACGTCCGCCAGGCGGCCGTGATGGCGGTCGACAAGGAGCTTCTGGTCAAGCGCCTGCTGCGCGGCTACGGCCAGCCGATCGCGACGCTGGAGACGCCGGAATACACGGCCTTCGATCCCTCGATCAAGGTCGAGCACAACCCGGAGAAAGCCAAGGAATTGCTAGCCGCCTCGGGCTATTCGACCAAGAAGCCGGTCAAGTTCACCATCCAGACCACCAAGGGCTTCAAGCCCAAGGACTATGAGATGATCCAGGCGATCGTCGGCATGTGGCGCAAGGTCGGCATCGAGGCCAAGATCGAGGTCTATGAGATCGCCAAGCATTACGAGCTGCGCGCCGCCGACAAGCTGGCGCCGGCCGCCTTCTACAATTGGGGCAACTCCATCGGCGACCCGACCACCTCGACCGGCTTCGCCATGTACGGCCCGAGCCCGCATTCGGTTTGGGACAGCAAGGACCTGATCGACATGATCAACCCGCTCTGGGGCGAGAAGGACGAGGCCAAGCGCATCGCCGGCTGGAAGGCGGTCGACAAATACATCGCCGAGCAGGCCTATGTGCTGCCGCTGATCCAGTATGCGCAGCCGATCGTGCATTCGAAGAAGGTCAATGTCGTGCAGCATGTGTCCGGCGCGTTGCTGCCGGCGCTGATGACCCCGGCCGCCTGATCGAAATGAGGAGGCGCGATAGCGTGCCTCCTTCAACGACGCAGCCCCCTTATCCGGCCCTTCGGGCCACCTTCTCCCCCAGGGGAGAAGAGGCCGCCGACGGCTGAGCCAGCCTCTTCTCCCCACCGGGGAGAAGGTGGCCGCGAAGCGGCCGGATGAGGGGGAGTCCGTTCAGAGTGATTACGCACGCATGCTGCTGCAGAGATTCCTCGTTCGTCTGTTGACGATGCTGGTGACGCTGTTTGGCGTCGCCATCGTCGTCTTCGTCGTCATCCGGGTCGCGCCAGGCGATCCGATCGCCATGATGCTGCCGCCCGGCGCCAGCGATGACGACATCGCCCGGCTGCGCGCGCTCTACGGGCTCGACAAGTCAATCGTGCAGCAATTCTTCATCTGGCTCGGCGGCGTGCTGCATGGCGATTTCGGCACCTCGATCTCGCTGCGCCAGGACGTGCTCGGCCTGGTCTTCGACCGGCTGCCGGCGACGCTGGAGCTGGCGACCGTGGCGCTGCTGATGGCGATCGCGCTCGGCGCCACCGCCGCGATCCTCGGCGCGCGCTCGCGCGGCACGGCCATCGAGGCCGGCATCGACATCGTGAGCGGCGCGACGCTCTCCATTCCCGATTTCCTGTGGGGCCTTGTGCTGATCCTTTTGTTCGGCGTGCTGGTGCCGGTGTTCGACATTTCAGGCCGGGTGTCGCCGCAGCTCGATCTGCCTTTCGTCACCCAGTTCTATCTGGTCGAGAGCATTCTCAGGCTGCGCTTCGACCTCACCTGGGACCTGCTGAAACACATGCTGATGCCGGCCGTGGCCTTGGCGCTGCCGCTGGCGGCGATTATCGCGCAGTTGCTCAAACAGTCGCTGAAGGAGGTGCTCGACCTCGACTATGTCGTGCTGGCGCGTGTCAAAGGCTTTTCCGAGACGCAGGTCATCCTGCGCGAGGCGCTGAAGAACGCGGCCCTGCCGACGCTGACGCTGGTCGGCGTGCAATTCACCTTCCTCATCGGCGGCACCGTCATCGTCGAGCGGCTGTTTTCCTATGAAGGTCTCGGCAATATGGCGATCGACGCCGTCATCAACCGAGACCTGCCACTGATCCAGGGCATCGTGCTGGTCTTCGCGCTGCTCTTCGTGCTGATCAACCTCGCCGTCGATATGATGTATGCTCTGCTCAATCCGAGGCTGCGCCATGGATGAGGCGCGCGTTGCCCGGCGCCGTTTGAGCCCGAGGCTGTGGCTGGCCGGCGGTTGGCTTGTGCTGGCGATGCTCGCGGCCATCTTCGCGCCGCTGCTCGCGCCGCAGGACCCGCTGGCGCAGGATTTGATGCTGGAGCGCCTGCCGCCCTTCTGGCTGGACGGCGCCGAGCCCGGCTATTGGCTGGGCACTGACAGCCTGGGACGCGATCTGTTGTCGCGGCTGATCTTCGGCGGCCGCATCGCCTTCATCGTCGCCTTCGCCGCAGCGACATCCGCCTGCCTCATCGGTTCGGCGCTGGGGCTGATCGCCGGCTATTTCGGCAACTGGGCCGACCGCATCATCTCGCGCATCGTCGATGTGTGGATGGCGTTCCCGCCGGTGCTGTTCGCGATCCTGCTGGTGGCGGTGTTGGGCACGGGGCTCAGCTCCGTCATCCTCGCCATCGCCATCATCGACTGGACGCGCTTCTGCCGGGTGATCCGCGCCGAGGCGATGAGCCAGGCGCGCATGGATTATGTCGAGAGCGCGCGCATCGCCGGCTATGGCCGCATCGGCATCATGCTTCGCGAAGTGCTGCCCAATGTGCTGCCGTCGGTGGTGGCGTTGCTATCGCTGGAGATGGGCATCGCCGTCATCGTCGAGGCGATCCTGTCCTTCGTCAATCTGTCGATCTCGACCGACGACCCGACCTGGGGGAGCATCATCGCCGAGGGCCGTCTGTCGATCCACCAGGCGTGGTGGGTGCTGGTGTTCCCGCTGATCACGCTGATCCTCACTGTGCTTTCCTTCAGCCAGTTCGGCGAAGCGCTGAAGGCGCGCTTCGATCCGGTGCTGCGATGAGCGCGTGTCTGGACATCCGCTCCTTGAGCGCCGTGCTGCCCAACGGCCAGCGCGTGCTGCGCTCGGTGTCGCTCGCCGTGCAGCCGGGCGAGGTGCGCGCGCTGGTCGGCGAGAGCGGTGCCGGCAAGACGATGATCGGCAAGGCGGTGCTCGGCGTGCTGCCGAAAAGCGTGCGCATCGTCGAAGGCGAGATGCTAATCGAGGGCGAGGACCTCGGACGCCTCGATGCCAAGGCGCGGCGGACCCTGATCGGCGCGCGCACGGCTCTGATCCCGCAGGATCCGCTGACCGCGCTCAACCCTTCGCGCCGCATCGGCGCGCAGATGACCGACCGGCTGGTCCGCATCCTCGGCTGGAGCGGCGAGCGGGCCGACAAGCGTATCCGCCAGTTGCTCGACGAGGTACAGATCCGAGATCCTGAACGCGTGCTGAAAAGCTATCCGCACGAATTGTCCGGCGGCATGCGCCAGCGCGTGCTGATCGCGGCGGCCTTCGCGGCGGAGCCCAGGCTGATCGTTGCCGACGAGCCGACGACGGCGCTGGACGTGACCGTGCAGAAGCAGATCCTGCGGCTGATCGCGCAGCTGCAGCGCGACCATGGCACCGCGATCCTGTTCGTCACCCACGATCTCGGCGTCGTTGCCAAGATCAGCCAGAAAGTGTCGGTGCTCTACGCCGGCAAGGTGGTGGAGGAGGCCGAGACCGCGCAGCTCTTCGCCGCTCCGCAGCACGCCTACACACGGGCGCTGATCGCGGCGACGCCGCGCTACACCGATCCCTACGCCTCGCTGAAGCCAGTGGATGAAAGCGTGCTTGCCGGGCTAACGGCCGAAATCGCAGCCGCCGACAAGGATTGGAGGCCCAGCCATGGCTGAGCCGCTGTTTTCCGTGCGCGGGCTGAAAGTGGCGCTGCTGGACATGACGCGCAAGCCATTGATCGGCCGAGCGCCGCTGGCCGAGATTCTGAAAGGGCTCGACTTCGATCTGCCCAGGGGATCGGTGACCGGCATCGTCGGCGAGTCCGGCTCCGGCAAGTCGACGCTGGGGCGCGCGCTGGTCAGACTGCTCGAACCCAGCGCCGGCTCGATCGGCTTCGAGGGGCGCGACATCAGCCAACTTTCGGAGGCTGAGCTCAGGCCGCTGCGCCGCGACTTGCAGATGATCTTCCAGGACCCGATGTCGTCGCTCAATCCGCGCCACACGATCTTCAACATCATCGCGGCGCCCTTGAGGCAGAACGGCCTCGGCGACCGGCTGAAGGAACGCGTCGCGGAAGCGCTGCAGCGCGTCGGCCTGCCGCAGAATTTTGCCAGCCGCTACCGCCACGAATTGTCCGGAGGCCAGCGGCAGCGCGTCGGTATTGCACGGGCGCTCGCTCTCTCGCCGAAATTCGTGTTGGCCGACGAGATCGTCTCCGGCCTTGACGTTTCGACGCAAGCGCAGATCCTGACGCTGCTGGAAAAGCTGGCGGCCGAGATGGGGCTGACGGTCGCTTTCATCAGCCATGATCTGTCGGTGATCCGGCGGCTCTGCCAGCAGGTCGTCGTCATGCGCGAGGGAAGGATCGTCGAAGCCAGCGCCACCGACGCGCTGTTCGACAATCCCAAGGAGACCTACACGCGCGACCTGCTCGCCGCCATTCCGCTGCCGGAGATCGATCCGGACTGGCTGCGGCTCAAGGCGCCGGCATGAATTGAGTTTTAAAATCCGCACGCCGACCAGCGGGCCTCGGATGTGCGCTAGGACAAGCAGGCTCGCCAATGGAGGGTGACATGAAATACGCAGTCCAGGCAGCGGTCCTCGCGGCCTCCTTGTCCGGCGCAATGGCAGCCGCATCGGCGGATACGATCCCCGGCATGCGCGGGCACGACCATACCGGCATCACCGTGCCCGACATGAAACAGGCCGTCGACTTCTTCACCGATGTCGTCGGCTGCAAGAAGGCGATGTCGTTCGGACCGTTTGCCGACGACAAAGGCACCTTCATGCAGGATCTGCTCGGCGTCGATCCGAAGGCGGTGATCGAGGAGATCACCATGGTGCGCTGCGGCACCGGGTCGAACATCGAATTGTTCAAATACACCGCGCCCGACCAGAAGGATTTGACGCCGAAGAACAGCGATATCGGCGGCTTCCACATCGCCTTCTATGTCGACGACGTCGCCGCCGCGAAGGCTTATCTCGACGGCAAGGGCGTGAAGACCAGACTGGGACCGCTGCCGGTGAAGGAAGGCCCCGCGGCCGGCCAGACCATCCTCTATTTCCAGGCGCCCTGGGGCCTGCAGCTGGAAGCGATCAGCTACCCGCAGGGCATGGCCTATGAGAAGGGGGCGGAGACCGTGTTGTGGAGCCCCAAGGATCCGAGCAAATGACCTCAACCGCCCGCGCCCAAACCATGGTTCAATTATAAAACTTTAAGCTTGAAATAATTGGCCCCTGGCGCAATACTGACAGCCGGAACCGCTGGTCCCATCCGGCGGTTCCGGACATCTTATAGAGTTCACGCAATTCCGGACGGAAAACCGCTACGCACTTTTCCTGGAATTGCTCTAGAGGAGATCGCAAGACATGAAGGTTGCGGTTCTCGGCGGCGGACCGGCCGGCCTCTACTTTGCCATCTCGCTGAAGCTGCGCGATGCCGCGCATGAGGTGACGGTCTATGAGCGCAACCGCCCGGACGACACGTTCGGGTGGGGCGTGGTGCTGTCGGCGGAGACGCTGGAGAACCTGACCAGGAACGACCCGGTCAGCGCCGTCTGGATCAAGAAACATTTCGCCTATTGGGACGACATCGCGGTGATCCATGACGGCGTGCGCACCGTTTCCTCCGGCCACGGCTTCTGCGGCATCGGCCGCAAGCGGCTGCTGATCCTCCTGCAGCGCCGCGCTCGTGAGCTCGGCATCAAGCTGCAGTTCGAGACCGAGATTTCCGATCCCCGGCCCTTCATGGAAACGCATGACCTGGTGGTTGCTTCGGATGGGCTGAACTCCAAATCCCGCGCCACTTTCGCCGATGTGTTCAAGCCTGACGTCGACACACGCAAATGCAAGTTCGTGTGGCTGGGCACGACGCAGAAATTCGACGATGCTTTCACCTTCATCTTCGAGAAGACGGAGCATGGCTGGGTGTGGGCGCATGCCTACCAGTTCGACAGCGAGACCGCGACCTTCATCGTCGAATGTAGCGAGCAGACCTGGAACGCCTTCGGCTTCGGCCAGATGACGCAGCAGGAATCGATCGCGGCCTGCAAACGCATTTTTGCAAAGCATCTCGGCGGCCATCCGCTGATGACCAACGCCAACCACATCCGTGGTTCGGCCTGGATCAATTTCCCGCGCGTGCTGTGCGAGCGCTGGTCTTACAGGAACCTGGCGCTGATGGGCGATGCAGCGGCGTCGGCGCATTTCTCGATCGGCTCCGGCACCAAGCTGGCGCTGGAAAGCGCCGTGGCGCTGGCGGACTATGTCGAGTCCGAGCCGGACCTGGAAGCGGCCTTTCGCAAATATGAGGATGCGCGGCGCACCGAAGTGCTCAAGCTGCAATCGGCGGCGCGCAACTCGCTCGAATGGTTCGAGGAAGTCGAACGATATCTCGGTTTGGATCCAGTTCAGTTCAACTATTCGCTGCTCACCCGCTCGCAGCGCATCAGCCACGAGAACCTTCGGATGCGCGACGCCGAATGGCTGGCGGGCGCCGAGGAATGGTTCCAGCGCAAGGCCGGCGCCGGCGGCAACATGCTGCGCCGCGCGCCGATGTTCGCGCCGTTCAAACTGCGCGACATGACGCTCGCCAACCGCATCGTTGTTTCGCCGATGGCGCAGTACAAGGCGGTCGACGGCTGCCCGACCGACTGGCATTTTGCTCACTATGCCGAGCGCGCCAAAGGTGGCGCCGGGCTGCTCTATATCGAGATGACCTGCGTTAGCCCGGAAGGGCGCATCACGCCTGGATGCCCGGGCTTCTACAAGCCGGAGCATGAGGTCGCCTGGAAACGGCTGGTCGATTTCGTCCATGCCGAAACGGAGGCCAAGATTTGCGCCCAGATCGGCCATTCCGGCGCCAAGGGCTCGACCCGCGTCGGCTGGGAAGGAACCGACGTGCCGTTGCCTTCCGGCAACTGGCCGGTGATGGCGCCGTCGGCCGTGGCATGGTCGCCGCAGAACCAGGTGCCGAAGGCGATGGACCGCGCCGACATGGACATGGTCCGCGACCAATTCGTCGCTTCGGCTCAGATGGCCGGGCGTTGCGGCTTCGACATGCTGGAGATCCATGCCGCGCATGGCTATCTGCTGTCGGCCTTCATCACGCCGCTGACCAATCGGCGCACCGACGAGTATGGCGGCTCGCTGGAAAACCGCATGCGCTATCCGCTGGAGATCTTCCGCGCGGTGCGCGCGGTGTGGCCGTCGGAAAAACCGATCTCGATGCGCATCTCGGCCAATGACTGGGTCGGCATCGAAGGCGTGACGCCGGCGGACGCCGTCGAGATCGCAAAGCTGCTGCGTGAAGCCGGCGTCGATCTCTGCGACGTCTCGGCCGGACAGACGTCCATCGCCGCCAAGCCGGTCTATGGCCGCATGTTCCAGACGCCGTTCTCCGACCGCATCCGCAACGAGGTAGGCATGGCGACGATGGCGGTCGGCAACATTTACGAGCCGGACCATGCCAACTCGATCCTGATGGCCGGCCGCGCCGATCTTGTGGCGCTGGCAAGGCCGCATCTTGCCGATCCCTACTGGACGCTGCATGCGGCGGTGACGCTCGGCGACCGCGGCGTCAAATGGCCCGATCCCTATCTGCCGGGACGCGACCAGATCTACCGGCTGGCGGAGCGCGAAGCGGCAGCGGGGCTGAAGGTATGAGCGCCGCGCGGGCAATCGAGGGCAAGCACGCGCTGGTCACCGGCGGCGGCTCCGGCGTCGGCAAAGCCATCGCGCTGGCGCTGGCGGAAGCCGGTGTGGCGGTTACCATCTGCGGCCGGCGCGAAGCGGCGCTGGCCGATGTTTCGAAGGGAAGCGACCGCATCTTCGCCATCGTGGCGGATGTCACGAATGAAGCCGAGATGACGGCCCTCCACGAGAAGGCGCAAGCCACGCGCGGACCGTTCGACATCGTCGTCGCCAATGCGGGCATGGCCGGCAGCGCGCCGGCGCACAAGACGTCTTTGGCCGGCTGGCAGCGCACGCTCGACGTCAACCTCACTGGCGCCTTCCTGACGGTCAAGCCGGCGCTGGCCGGCATGCTCGCGCGGAAGGCAGGCCGTATCGTCTTCGTCGCCTCGACCGCCGGGCTGAAAGGCTATGCCTATGTCGCGCCC
This sequence comes from Mesorhizobium sp. M2A.F.Ca.ET.039.01.1.1, assembly GCF_003998035.1. Classification (NCBI taxonomy): domain Bacteria; kingdom Pseudomonadati; phylum Pseudomonadota; class Alphaproteobacteria; order Hyphomicrobiales; family Phyllobacteriaceae; genus Mesorhizobium; species Mesorhizobium sp. M2A.F.Ca.ET.039.01.1.1. The sequence goes on from NZ_RZRY01000019.1 coordinate 16,225, forward strand.
TATGTGGCCGCCAAGCATGGCGTCGTCGGGCTGATGCGCGCCTTGGCCGCCGAGACCGCCAAGTCGGGCATGACGGTCAACGCCGTCTGTCCCGGTTTTGTCGAAACCGACATGCTGGAAGAATCCGTCCAACGCATCGTCGAAAAGACCGGGCGGTCGGCAGCGGAAGCAAGGCAGAGCCTGTCGGCGACGAACCCGCAGGGACGCTTCATCCAGCCGGACGAGGTCGCAGACACGGTGCTGTGGCTGTGCAGCGATGCGGCGCGATCGATCACCGGACAGGCAATCTCCATTTCCGGAGGCGAGACATGGTAGCGGGACCGACCTCCACCGGGCCGGGCAAGGAGAGGCTGCGGTTGTGGATCCGACTGCTGCGCGCCTCGCGCACCATCGAGGCGGAGCTGCGCGAACGGCTGAAGAAGGAATTCGACACCACGCTGCCGCGCTTCGACGTGATGGCGGCGCTCTATCGCGTGCCGGAAGGGATGCTGATGAGCGACCTGTCGCGCTTCCTTCTGGTCTCGAACGGCAATGTGACGGGCATCGTCGACCGGCTGGTTTCGGAAGGGCTGGTGACGCGCGCGCGCCGCAACGGCGACCGCCGCACCTCGATGGTGCGGCTGACCGAGGAAGGCAGCAAAGCTTTCGCGAGGATCGCGGCCGTGCATGAGGGCTGGGTCGGCGAGCTGCTCGGCGATGTCAGCGAGGAAGAAGCGAAGCGGCTCACCGGAATGCTGAAATCGTTTCGCAGCAATTGGGAGGGACGCGAATGAGCGCCATGGCAAAGCTCAAGCCGAAGCATTTTCTCTGGGAGGTCGAACGCAAAGTCGCGAAAATCCGGCTCGACCGCCCTGAGCGCAAGAACCCGCTGACCTTCGACAGCTATGCCGAGCTGCGCGACACGTTTCGCGACCTGGTCTATGCCGAGGATGTCGATGCGGTCGTGTTCCTGCCCAATGGCGGTAATTTCTGCTCGGGCGGCGATGTCCACGACATCATCGGACCGTTGATTAAGATGGACATGAAGCAGCTGCTGGCCTTCACGCGCATGACGGGCGATTTCGTCAAGGCGATGCTGAATTGCGGCAAACCCATCATCTCCGCCGTCGACGGCGTGGCTGTCGGCGCCGGCGCGATCATCGCCATGGCCTCGGACATCCGCATTGCGACGCCGGAGGCAAAGACCGCCTTCCTGTTCACCCGCGTCGGGCTCGCCGGCTGCGACATGGGCGCCTGCGCGATCCTGCCGCGCATCATCGGCCAGGGCCGCGCCGCCGAGCTGCTCTACACCGGCCGCACCATGAGCGCCACCGAGGGCGAGCGCTGGGGATTCTACAACCGGCTGGTCGACGCGGCAGCGCTCGAAGCCGACGCGCTCGACATGGCGGCGCGCATCGTTTCCGGCCCGACCTTCGCGCATGGCATCACCAAGACGCAGCTCAACCAGGAATGGTCGATTGGCCTCGACCAGGCGATCGAGGCGGAAGCGCAAGCGCAGGCGATCTGCATGCAGACCGGCGATTTCGAGCGGGCCTACAAGGCGTTCGTGGCGAAGGAAAAGCCGGTGTTCGAGGGGAATTAGCGATGGGTGCGTTATTGGCAACGCTGGCGGGACAGCGCCCCCCTCTGTCCTGCCGGACATCTCCCCCACTTGGGGGGAGATCAGCCGTCGCGTCCGCTTTCGCCAGTTTTCAACGTTGCAAGGATGGCGCCGGCGCCCGAGCTGCCAATCTCCCCCCTTGTGGGGGAGATGTCCGGCAGGACAGAGGGGGGCGCCGTGGAGCTCGACGATTGAAGCACAGCGGAGGCACCTATGCCTGACCGTTCCTTCCTCAACTGGCCCTTCTTCGAGGACCGCCACCGGAACCTCGCCGAAACCCTCGACGCCTGGTGCGCGAAGAACCTGCCGGTCGATCACCACGACGTCGATGCCGCATGCCGCGACCTCGTCGCCAAGCTCGGCCGCGATGGCTGGCTGAAGCCGACGGCGCTCGACCTGGCCAACCCCGGACCGCTCGACGTGCGCACGCTCTGCATCACCCGTGAGACGCTCGCCCGCCACGATGGCCTCGCCGACTTCGCCTTCGCCATGCAGGGCCTGGGCACCGGCGCGATCTCGCTGTTCGGCACGCCGGAGCAGCAGCGCTGGCTGGAAAAGACGCGAGCCGGCGAGGCGATCTCGGCCTTCGCGCTGTCGGAGCCGCGCTCGGGATCGGACGTCGCCAACATGGAAATGACCGCCACGCGCGACGGCGACAAATACATCCTTTCAGGCGAAAAGACCTGGATCTCCAACGGCGGCATCGCCGACCTCTTTGTCGTCTTCGCCCGCACCGGCGACGCGCCGGGCGCCAAGGGGATTTCGGCCTTCATCGTGCCTGGCGACGCGAAGGGTCTCGGCATCGCCGAACGGCTCGAGGTCATTGCCCCTCACCCGCTGGCGCGGCTGTCCTTCGACAATGTCCGCATCCCAACTTCCGCCCTGATCGGCAAGGCCGGCGACGGTTTCCGCATCGCCATGTCGGTGCTCGACGTGTTCCGCTCGACTGTTGGCGCGGCAGCGCTTGGCTTCGCGCGACGCGCGCTGGACGAGAGCGTCAAGCGCGCCGCGGAACGCAAAATCTTCGGTGCGCCGATGGCGGAGTTGCAGATGGTGCAGGGCCACATCGCCGACATGGCGCTGGATGTCGACGCCGCCGCGCTGCTCATCTATCGCGCAGCATGGACCAAGGACATGGGCGCCGCGAGGGTGACGCGCGAGGCGGCCATGGCGAAGCTCTTCGCCACCGACAAGGCGCAGGAGGTAATCGACAAGGCGGTGCAACTGCATGGCGGCGACGGCGTGCGCAAGGGCCATATCGTCGAGAGCCTCTATCGCGAGATCCGGGCGCTGCGCATCTATGAGGGCGCCTCGGACGTGCAGAAGGTGGTGATCGCCAGACAGGTCATGGGCGCGGCGTGAAACCTTTGCCAACCGCATCTGAAATAGGGGGAGACATGCACACCATCCTGCAGCCTGAGGGCTGGGCCAAACCGGTCGGCTATGCCAATGGCGTGGCCGCGCGTGGCCGGCTTGTCTTTATCGGCGGCCAGGTCGGCTGGAACGCCGAGTGCAAATTCGAGACCGACGACTTCGTCGGCCAGGTGCGCCAGACGCTCGCCAACGTCGTCGCCGTGCTGGCCGAAGCCGGCGGCGAGCCGCGGCACATCACCTCGATGACCTGGTACTTCACCGACAAGGCCGAATATGTCGGCAACCTCAAAGGCATCGGCGAGGCCTATCGCGCCTTGATTGGCCGGCATTTTCCGGCGATGGCGGCCATGCAGGTGGTGGCGCTGGTCGAGGACCGCGCCAAGGTCGAGATCCAGGCGACCGCGGTCATACCTGACTGACTACTGACGCAGCCCGGCCTGCTTCAGGAGCGGCAGAACGCGATCGCAGAAATAGGGCAGCTCCTGCATGTAGTTGACGAAGGACAGCGCGATGCCCTGATAGCCATGCGCGGCGATGGAAGCCATGTCGGCGGCGATCGTTTCAGGGGTGCCGATCAGCGGGTAGGTTCCGGCGCCGCCGGCGAAGCGCTGGCGGTAGCGGTCATAGGCGTGCTGGTCATGCGACTGCGAGAATTCCTTCTTGCCGGTCATATGCGCGTCGACCGCCTCGTGGTCGGCCATCGTGACGGCATAGCGCGTGTAATAGGCCTGCGCCTCTTCCATCGTCGGGCGGCAGACGACATGCGCGACCGTATAGACGCCGACGTTGCGGCCGACCTTGTCGGCACGTTCGCTGATGTCGGTGACATGCTTGCCGGCATCACTCATCTCGGAGAAGGTCGTGAACAGATAATCGCATCGGGCGGCGGCGAAGTCGCGGCCGGGGCCTCCGAAAGCGGCATTCATGGTCACTGGACGCGGCACCTGCAGGCTGGCCGGCCGGCTCACCGCCTCCTTCAGGCGATAGTAGGCGCCCTCATAATCGAGCGGCTCGCTCGAAGCGTAAAGCCGCTCCAGGATCTCGATCCATTCGGCCGCCTGGTCGTACCCCTTCTCGACCAGCGGCGTGCCGAACATCCCGAATTCCTTCGGGTTCCAGCCGCAGACGATGTTGAGCCCCGCGCGGCCCTGGCTGATATGGTCGACGGTGGCAAGCGCCTTGGCGGCGTAGAGCGGGTGTACCAGCGGCACATGCACCGTCATGAACAGGCCGATCTGCTCGGTCGCCGCGGCAAGGGCTGCCGCCCAGGTGAAGGTCTCGAAGGAGAATTCGCGCACCTTGTTGCGGCCGCCGAAGCCACGCCAGCGCGCGATCGGCAGCATGAACTCCAACCCGGCGCGGTCGGCGATCTGGGCCGCCGTCAGATTGTCCTGCCAGCTTGCCGTCCAGCGCTCCGGCACGTCGGTAATGGCAAGCCCGCCATCCGCATTGGTCGAGAAGACGCCAAGCTTCAGTCTGTTCGGGCCATGCAGGGGATGCGCTTTGATCATCTTGGAAACTCTCGGGCGGAACGCCACACGCTAGGCCGGCGTGAAAATATTTCAAGCATGAAATAGCTTCGCCTCGTCGTCGTTTGTGGATATGGATTGGGCAACATGAAAAGGGGATCGGCATGAGCGAGTTCCGCCAGAAATGCATCAGCAGGACCAACCTCGTCGGGTCCTTTGCCGCCATTCCCCATCCGGTCGCCGTCGAGGTGATGGCATCGTCCGGCCTCGATTTCCTCTGCATCGACTGGGAACATGCGCAGATTTCGCGCGAGACGATCGAAGCCATGGTGCGGGCGGCCGACGTGCATCGCGTGCCGGCCATGGTGCGCGTTCCCGGCCATGCGCCGGAGGCGATCCAGGCGGCGCTGGACAGCGGCGCGCAGGGCGTGCTCGTGCCGCGTGTCTCCACCGCAGAGCAGGCGGCGATGGCCGTCAAGGCCTCGCGCTATCCGCCGCTCGGCGAGCGCGGCGTCGGCCCCGGACGCGCCGCCGGCTATGGCTATCGCATCCCCGAATATCTTGCCGTCGCCAATGGGCGGATCGTCGTCGCGGTCCAGGTCGAGACAGCGGAAGGTCTCGCCAGCATCGAGGCGATCGCGGCCGTCGACGGCATCGACCTGATCTTCGTCGGCGCGGGCGATCTCTCGGTGTCGATCGACGCAGTCGGGCCTGCCGGCACAGACAAGCTCAATGCGGCGATCAAGAGCATCATCGGCGCAGCGCTGGCACAGGGCAGGACCGCCGGCATATTCTGCGCCAGCCCGCAGAATGTCGGCCGATGGGGCGCCCTCGGCGCGAGCTTCTTCATGCTGGCCAGCGACACGATGTTTCTTGGCGCCGGCGCGGCGGCCAATTTTGCCGCGGCGCGCGACGAGCTGGCGTAAAAGGGACGCGACCCGCATCCGTTGGGCAGCAGGGGCGCCAAATTTTTTAAGCTTAAAACTTTTGCCTTGAAAAGCGCGGCACTTTGGATAGCATCCTGATGGCGGCTGCCACGGCAGGTTTTCCTGTCAGTCCGTCGCCGCCCGGGTGGAAGGGGTTTCAGTCCTTGTCGTTTGTGTTGCCCCAGTCGTCGTCCAGTGCGCGCTATGCCTTCGATGGCGTTCGCGCCCAGATTCGCGACCTGCACACGGAAAACATCGCCAACCTCGCGGTCCGCGCGCGGGAGCTCGGCGACGTCATCGCGCTCTGGTACGGCGAAGGCGATGTGGTGACGCCGGCCTTCATCCGCGACGCGGCAAAAGCGGCCTTCGACGAAGGCCTGACCTTCTACGTCCCCAACATGCGCGGGCATGGCCCGCTGAACGAAGCGCTGTCGGAATACCAGACGCGCATCCATGGCCGCCCGATCCCGATCGCACGCACCACGGTAACGCCGGGCGGCATGCAGGCGCTGTATCTTGCCCTGGAGCTGCTCGTCGATACCGGCACCAATGTCGTCTATGTCGCGCCGCAATGGCCCAACATCCACAACTCCATCCACCTGATCGGCGGCGAGCCGCGGCCGTTCGCCCTCGACTTCAAGGATGATTGGCGGCTCGACCTCGACCGGCTGTTCGCCACCTGCGACGCGCGCACCCGCGCGATCTTCCTGTCGACGCCGTCGAACCCGACCGGCTGGACCGCGTCACGCGAGGAGATGCAGGCGCTGCTGGACTTCAGCCGGCGCACCGGCATCTGGATCATTTCCGACGAGGTCTATGGCCGGCTCTATTTCGACGGCGACGTCGCGCCCTCGATCCTGCAGATCGCCGAGGACGGCGACCGGGTGCTGTCGGTCAACAGTTTCTCGAAAGCCTGGGCGATGACCGGCTGGCGCATAGGCTGGCTGGCGCATCCGTCGGGCGTGGCCGACCAGCTCGGCGCCATGACGCAATACATCAACAGCGGCACCGCCGCGCCGATCCAGGCCGGCGCCGTGGCGGCGATCCGCCAGGGCGAGCCGCTGGTCGAAGACATCAGGCAACGGATCAGGACCGGCCTCGACCTCGCTTATGACCGGCTGGCCCGGATCCCCGGCGTCATCCTGCCGAGAAAACCGCGCGGCGGCATGTACGCATTCTTCGCCATGGAGGGCGAAGCCGATGCGCGGCAGGTCTGCGCCAGGATCCTGGAGACGGCGCGCGTCGGGCTGGCGCCCGGTCACCTGTTTGGAAATTCGGCGGCGGCATTCCTGCGCATGTGTGTGTGCCGCGACAGCGTTCAGATAGAAACGGCGCTCGAGCGCATGGTCGCCGCCATGAATTGACGCCCCGCTGGGAGGCGGGACGGCAACAAACCGTGCGGGGCGAGCCCCGCCCGATCGACAACAGAGGGAAGACCCAGAGGGAAAACCAATGAGCTTTACGCGTCGCAATCTGCTTGTTCTGGCCGCCGCCATCGGCATCGCCGCCGGCCCCGCCACCGCCTATGCCGCCGATGTGCTCAATGTAGGCGCCTACCCGACCAATCCGCCTTTCGAATACAAGAACGAGAGCGGCACTTTCGAGGGCTTCGAGGTCGACATTGTCAACGAAGCGGCCAAGCGCATCGGCATGACCACCGATATCGCCGATCTCGGCTTCCAGGCGCTGTTCGCGGCTGTCAGTTCCAACCGCATCGATGTCGCAATCTCGTCGATCACCATCACACCGGAGCGGTTGAAGACGCTCTCCTTCACCCAGCCCTACTATGATTCCGACATGGGCATCGCCACCAAGACCGACAGCGCGATCAGCAAGGAAGCCGACCTCAAGGGCAAGGTCGTCGGCGTGCTCTCCGGCTCGACCGGCGAGACCTGGGTCAAGGACCATCAGGCAGCCGACGGCTTCAGCGACGTCAAGGGCTACGACACGCAGCAGAACCTGCTGCTCGACCTCAGCGCCGGCCGCGTCGATGCCGCCGTCAGCGACATCCCCGGCATGCAGTATTCGTTCCAGAAGATGAAGGACCTCGTCGTCAAGGAACGCATCAAGACCGGCGAGCAGTACGGCTTGATGATGAGCAAGGACCATCCGCTGCTCGGCAAGCTCAACGACGCGCTGACGGCGATGAAGAAGGACGGCACGCTGGCCGCCATCCACAAGAAGTGGTTCGGCACCGACGCGCCGGCCGATTCCTCGACGGTCAAGGAAATGCCGCTGCCCAAGGCCTGAGCGGCCACCGGCAAAACGAGCGACGTGCCGGCTCCAAAGGCCGGCACGTCTTGTTTGACGCGTGACGTCCCCGGACCACCACGCTTTCGGCCAATCCGATTTCGATAGTCCGGGTCCTGTCAGGGCATCGCATGACGCAACACGGTCCGGGAACGCTCCCATGTCGCTGATCGACACCTTCTTCAATCCCGAGGTCATTGCGTCGAGTTTGCCGGCGCTGCTGCGCGGCTTCCTCAACACGCTGCTGCTGGGGATCATGAGCATCGTCATCGGCATCGCGGTGGGGCTGGCGATCAGCCTGCTGCGGCTCTACGGACCGAAGCCGCTGCGGTGGCTGGCCATCGGCTATACCGACATCTTCCGCGCCCTGCCGGTGCTGGTGGTGCTGATCCTGATCTATTACGCCCTGCCCTTCCTCGGCATCCGCCTGTCATCCTGGGCATCGGCCGTGACTGCGTTCGCCATCATCATGTCGGCCTATTCGGCCGAGGTTTTCCGCTCCGGCATCGAAAGCATTCCGAAGGGCCAGTTCGAGGCGGCGCAGGCGCTCGGCCTCCCCTTCATGCTCACCTTGCGCAAGGTGGTGCTGCCGCAGGCGATCCGCGTGGTCATCCCGCCGATGACCAGCAACTGCGTCTCGATGTTCAAGGATACCTCGCTCGCCTCGACGGTGGCGCTGCCGGAACTTCTGAAGGAAGCGACCAACGCGCAATCGCTCTACGCCAACCCCTCGCCGCTGATCGGGGCCGCGTTGGTCTACCTCATCTTCCTCTGGCCGATGGTGCGCCTCGTCAGCCTGCTCGAGCGCCGCTTCAAGGACGAGAAAGCGCGCTGACCGCCATCGATACCCGTCCCCCCGCCCAAGTCCCTCGCAGGAGCCTGCCCCGTGAACAAGCATCAGACCGACAGCACCAGCGCCGCCTTCCCGGTCGAAAAGATCCGCGCCATGTTTCCCGCCTTGCAGCGGGCCGGCGATTTCATCTTCATGGACAATGCCGCGGGCGCCCAGATCCCGCAAAGCGTGCTCGATGCGGTGACCAACCATCTGGTGTCGCACAATGTGCAGCGCGGCGGCCGCTATGGCCGCAGCGTCACCGTCGACCAGTCGGTCGCGACGGCGCGCGAGAGCGTCGCGCTCCTGATCAACGCCTACAGCCCGTCCGAAATCTGCTTCGGCATGAACGCGACCTCGTTCATCCGCCTGGTCAGCCTCGGCATCGGCCAGATGCTCGCCAAGGACGCGGATGGGGGACGCGACGAGATCATCGTCACCGACATGGATCACGACGCCAACATCGCCACCTGGTTGGCGCTGGAGCCGGCCGGCGCGAAGTTCAAATGGTGGCGCATGCGCGAGGACGGCAATCTGCATGTCGATGACCTCAAGCCGCTGGTGTCGGAGCGCACCCGCCTCGTCGCCTGCACGGTGACGGCGCATTCGATCGGCTCGATCGTCGACGTCGCCTCGGTGGCCAGGATCGCGCATGCGGCGGGCGCCGAAGTGTTCCTCGACTGCGTGCATTACGGACCGCACGGGCTGATGGACGTGCAGGCCTGGGACTGCGACTATCTCGTGTGCTCCGGCTACAAGAATTTCTCGCCGCATATGGGCTTCCTGTGGGGCCACTTCGACACGCTGAAGCGGCTGCCGACCTTCCGCGAGGATTTCATTCCCGACGAACCGCCCTACAAGGTCGAGGCCGGCACCTTCATCTACGAGAACGTGTCGGGCATGGACGCGGCGGTGCGCTACCTGGAATCGATCGGCCGCAATTTCCTGCCCGAGAACAACCGCTCGCGCCGCGACAACATCGTCGCCGGCATGAACGCCATCCGTGACTACGAGCTGGTGCTGGCGCGCGAGATGATGAAGGTGCTGAAGGACTGCAATGCCACGATCTACGGCGTCGCCGACGAGGCGCGCATCACCGAGCGCGTGCCGACCTTCTGCTTCAATATCGGCAAGCTTTCGCCGCAGCGGATCGTCGAGGAGATGGCGGCCATGCAGATCGGCATCCGCGACGGCCACATGTATGCGCCGCGGCTGATGAAGCGGCTCAACCTGTCGATGGACAGCGGCGCGATCCGCGCCTCGCTTGTGCACTACAACACGGTGGAGGAAGTGCACAAATTCGGTGAGGCGCTGCGGGCGATCATCGCGAAGTTGTCGTGATCCCGACCACCTCCGCGTCGTCATCCAAGGAGCGAAGCGACGCGCGCAGACCCGAGGATCCATTCCGTGACGTCGATGCGTTGCCACGGTGCAGAACTCTGCTCCGCTGCGTTTGTGACCTGGGTAACGGCATGGATTCTAGGGTCTGCGCGCTGCTTCGCAGCGCTCCGCCCTAGGATGACGACCTCTGGGGTCACCGCCCTCTGGGACAGCGACCTGTGGCCCTAAGCCGCTTTCTTCGCAAGCCTCGCCTTGATGCTGGCGATGTCGGCGCGGGGCGTCGCGGCGAACAGCGTCTTGGTATAGGCATGCTTGGGGTCGGAGAAGACCTCGTCGCGCGGACCGTATTCGACCGCTTCGCCGAAATACATCACCATCACATCGTCGGCGATGTAGCGCACCACCGAGAGGTCGTGGCTGATGAAGACGTAGGTCAGTTGGAACTCGTCCTGCAGGTCGGCGAGCAGGTTGAGCACCTGCGCCTGCACTGAAAGGTCGAGCGCCGAGACCGGCTCGTCCAGCACCAGGAGGCTCGGGGTCAGCATCAGCGCGCGGGCGATGGCGATGCGCTGGCGCTGGCCGCCCGAGAACATGTGCGGATAGCGGTTGTAGTGCTCGGGTCCGAGGCCGACCTTCTTAAGCATTTTCATCGCCAGGTCGCGCCGTTCCTCGGCCGGCTTGTCAGTGTTGATGAGGAGCGGCTCGCCAAGCACGTCGCCGATCTTCTGGCGCGGGTTGAGCGAGCCGTAAGGGTTCTGGAACACGATCTGCACCTTGCGGCGCATCTCCTTGGTGAGCCCGTCCCTGGCGATGTCGACCTTGTTGCCGTCGATGAACAGCTCGCCTGACGTCGCCGGATCGATGAGCGTGATGATGCGGGCGAGCGTGGACTTGCCGCAACCGCTCTCGCCGACGATCGCCAGCGTCTTGCCCTTCTCGACGCTGAAGGAAACGCCCTTCACCGCATGCACGGTGCGCGCGCCGCGGAACAGGCCGCCGCCGACATGGTAGTCGCGCTTGATGTCCTTGCCCTCGACGACCTTGGTCATGCGCCGGCTCCTGAAGGCGCGGCCTCGAACAGCATGTCCGTGACGGTCGGCAGCCGGTCGCCGACGGCGTTTTCCGGCAGCGCCGAGAGCAGCGCGCGCGTGTAGTTGCTCTTCGGCGATTCAAACAGCGACAGCACGTCGGCCTCTTCCATCTTGCGGCCCTTGTACTGGACGATGACGCGGTCGGCGGTTTCGGCCACCACGCCCATATTGTGAGTAATCATGATCAGGCCCATGCTGTATTTGGCCTGCAGCGAGACCAGCAGATCGAGGATCTGTTTCTGGATGGTGACGTCGAGCGCGGTGGTCGGCTCGTCGGCGATCAGGAGCTTCGGATTGCAGGCGATCGCCATCGCGATCATGACGCGCTGGCACTGGCCGCCCGACATCTGGTGCGGGAAGGAGTTCAGCCGGTCGGCGGGATCCGGGATGCCGACCTGCTTGAAGAGCTCGATGGCGCGTGCCCGGCGCTGGGCCTTGTCCATGCCCATATGGAAGCGCAGCACTTCCTCGATCTGGAAGCCGACGGTGAAGCAGGGATTGAGGCTGGCAACCGGCTCCTGGAAGATCATGGCGACGTCCTTGCCGATGATCTTGCGGCGGTCGGCCGGGCTGATCTTCAACAGGTCGCGGCCGTTGAAATTCATGCGGTCGGCGGTGACGGTCGCCGTCCATGGTAGGAGGCCCATCACGGCCAGCATCGACACCGATTTGCCGGAGCCGGATTCGCCGACGATGGCGAGCACCTCGCGCTCGTCGACATGGAGCGAGACGCCGTCGACGGCGCGGAACGGACCCGACGCGGTCTGGAATTCGACGACGAGGTTCTGGATGTCGAGCAGCGCCATCACGACCTCCTGAGCTTGGGATCAAGCGCATCGCGCAGGCCGTCGCCGATCAGGTTGATGGCAAGCACGGTGATGAGGATGGCGAGGCCGGGGAAGGTGACCACCCACCAGGCGCGCAGGATGAACTCGCGCGCCGAGGCAAGCATGGTGCCCCATTCCGGCGTCGGCGGCTGCGCGCCGAGACCGAGGAAGCCGAGCGCGGCCGCTTCGAGGATGGCGTTGGAGAAGGACAGCGTGCCCTGGACGATCAGCGGCGCCAGGCAGTTGGGCAATATGGTGGCGAGCATCAGCCTGAGATGGCCGGCGCCGGCGACTTTCGCCGCCACGACATATTCTCGGCTCTTCTCAGCCATCACGGCGGCGCGCACCAGGCGGGCGAAATGCGGCTGCAGGACGAGCGCGATCGCCAGCATGGCGTTGAACAGGCCGGGCCCGAGGATCGTCACCAGCACCAGCGCCAGCAGCAGCGACGGGAAGGCCAGGATCAGGTCCATGACGCGCATGATCGCGACGTCGACCCAGCCGCGGAAATAGCCGGCGAGCAGGCCGAGCGTGATGCCGCCAGTGAGCGCCAGCGTGACCACCACCGCGCCGATCAGCAGCGAGAAGCGTGCGCCATAGAGCAGGCGCGAGAGGATGTCGCGGCCGACCGGATCGGTGCCGAGCAGATATTGCGTCGAGCCGCCTGCCTGCCAGGCGGGCGGCCTGAGGAACGCGGTCTTGTCCTGCACGTCGGGCGCATAGGGCGCGAGCAGCGGTGCGAAGAGGGCCGCCAGCACCAAAAGGATGAACACGAACAGGCCGATGACGGCGCCGCGGTTCACCGAGAAATAGTGCCAGAAGGTTTTTAGCCCGGTGAGGCGATCCGGACTTCCGGCGGCCATCGGAGCGATTTCGGTCTGGGTCATTTATGCCGCCCTGATGCGTGGGTTGATGACGGCATAGAGCACATCGACGATGAGGTTCACCGCCATGACGATGAGCGCGATCAAAAGCAGGCCCGACTGCACGACGACATAGTCGCGCTTGAAGATGGAATCGACCATCCATTTGCCGATGCCCGGCCAGGCGAAGATGGTCTCGGTGAGGATGGCGCCGGCCAGCAGCGTGCCGACCTGCAGGCCGATGGTGGTGACGACCGGGATCAGCGCGTTGCGCAGCGCATGCACGCCGATGACGCGCGCCCCCGAAAGGCCTTTGGCGCGGGCGGTGCGGACATAGTCCTCGCCCAGCACCTCGAGCATCGCCGAGCGCGTCTGGCGCGCGATCACCGCCAGCGGAATGGTGCCGAGCACGATCGCCGGCAGGACGAGGTGGCTAAGCGCGGAGCGGAACGCGTCCCACTTGCCGTGGAGCAGGCTGTCGATGGTCATGAAGCCGGTGATCGGCTTGAAGAAAAACTGCAGGCCGATGCGGCCCGAGACCGGCGTCCAGCCGAGATAGCCGGAAAAGAAGATGATGAGCAAAAGGCCCCACCAAAAGATCGGCATCGAATAGCCGACAAGGGCCGTGCCCATCAGCGACTGGTCGAACCATGAGCCGCGCTTGACGGCGGCGAAGATGCCGGCGGGGATGCCGATCACCATGGCGAAGATCATGGCGAAGAAGGAGAGTTCCAGCGTCGCCGGGAAGAGCGTCTTGAACTCCTCGAGCACTGGGCGCTTGGACGAGATGGAAACGCCGAAATCGCCGGTGGCGACCTCACCGACATAGCGCGCATACTGCTCCCAGATCGGCAGATTGTAGCCGAACTGTTGCTTGAGCTCTTCATAGCGGGCGGGGGCGACGCCATGCTCGCCGGCCATGGCCAGGATCGGATCGCCGGGCAGCAGCCGGACAAAGGCGAAGGCACAGATGGTGATACCGACCAAAGTCGGGATCAGGAGGGCGATTTTGTTGAGAAGATATCGGAGCATCGTCAAATGGAGCGGGGCGGCGCTGGAATTAGCGCCGCCCCGTTCGCAATATTATTCGGCCTTGTCAACGCCGTCGAAGCGGTGAATGCCGAGCGGGTCCATCTTAAAGCCGCTGACATTGTTGCGAACGACCGCGTAGACCTGGCTGTGAGCCAGCAGGAAAGCCGGAGCCTGCTTGGCGAAGATCACCTGCGCCTGCTCATAGAGCTTGGTGCGCTCGGCCTGGTCGCTGGTCTTCTTGGCCTTCTGGATCAGGTCCTCGAAGTCCTTGTCGCACCAGCTGGAGTAGTTCGAGACGCCGACGGCGGAGCAGGCGAAGAGAGTGGCGAAGAAGTTGTCCGGATCGCCATTGTCGCCGGTCCAGCC